>NZ_JBEYVJ010000077.1:0-29047 GCF_040643935.1 Kitasatospora sp. NPDC047058
ACGACGCGTGCGTCGACGGGGCGGTCAACCGGTACCTGCTGGGCGGGGAGGCCCCGGAGCAGGGGAAACGCTGCGGCAGGTAGCGGTGGAGGGGGTCCGGGCGCACACCGGCCGCCCTGACGGCTACTCAGCCCCGGAGGGGTACCGCGCCGCCCGGGCCCGCCGACGCACGGCCCGCGCCGTTCACCCGCACGACGCCGCAGACGGCGCAACGGCGAGCCGGGGGCGGCGTCGCGGAACCCGATGCGGCGACCGGGGCTCAGGCCGTCCGGCGCAGCGCCGGCGGCTGCCAGTCGTAGGTGGCGTTCGCCCGGCCCAGGAGGACGCGGTCCGGCAGGAGGCCGGCGACGGCGAGGGCGGTGTCGCGGAGGAGGACGGCGGCGGGGGAGCGGCGGGCGATCAGGGCGCCGACGCGGCGGGAGCCGGTGACGATGCCGGTGGTGCGGGGCAGGCGGGCGGCGGTGTAGCCGGGGAGGCCGGCGGCCGGGTCGGCGCCGGGGCCGACGCCGGCGGCGAGGACCACCGCGTCCTCGACCGCCTGGCAGGCGCCCTGACCCTGGAACGGGCACATCGCGTGGGCGGCGTCGCCGAGCAGCGCGACCCGGCCGCGGTGGTGGGCGGGCAGCGGGTCGGCGAGCTCCCAGACGTCGTGCCGCAGGACGCGGGCCGGGTCGGCGGCGGCGAGGAGTTCGGGGACGGGTGCGCACCAGGTGCCGTAGTGGCGCAGCAGTTCGGCCCGCTCGTCGCCGTCGGCGGCGCGGGCTCCGGCCGGCGCGAGGGCGGCGCCGTACAGGTAGACCCGGTCGCGGGCGAGCGGGACGATGCCGGCGAGGCGGCCGCGCCCCCAGACCTCTCCGGCGGCGGCGGGCAGCCGGCCGGGGGTGGCGACGATGGTGCGCCAGGTGGTGAAGCCGCTGTAGCGAGGGCCGGGGTGGTGGGGGAAGAGCAGGCCCCGGCTCGCGGAGCGGATGCCGTCGGCGGCGACGACGAGTCCGGCGGTCGCCTCGCCGTCGGCGGTGCGGACGACGGCGGGACGGCCGGGACGGCCGGGGCTGCCGGGGCTGCCGGGGTCGCCTGCCGCGCCGGGATCGCCGGCGTCGCCGGGGTCGACGAGTTCGGCGGCGGAGCCGGTGCGGACGGTGCCGGCCGGGAGGGCGTCGACGAGGGCGTCGATCACCTCGGCGCGGGCGACGGCGGCGATGGTGTCGCCGAAGTGGGCCTCGAAGGCGGCGGTGCCGGTCCGGGCGAGCCAGCGGCCGGAGGGGTGGCGGACGCCGACGGCGGGGTGCGGGGTGGCGAGCGCGCGCAGCCGGTCGCCGACGCCGAGGCGGTCGAGGGCGCGCAGGGCGTTGGGGGCGAGGGCGAGGCCGGCGCCGACGGGTTCGAGGGAGGCGGCGCGTTCGTGGACGGTCACCGGGACGCCCTGCCGGTGGAGGGCGAGGGCGGCGGTGAGTCCGCCGATGCCGCCGCCGATGACGATCGCCTGGTGCGTGTCCACGGGTGCTCCTCGCGTCGAAGCCGTCGAAACCCTCGGATCCGTGAAAACTCCCGGACCCGACCAACTACATCTGTAGTTACCAAGCCTCACGATACTACATGTGTAGTGAGTTGGGGGAGGGCCGGGGGAACGGCCATGATCGGACCCATGACACCCCCGCGCCCGACCCTGATCGCCGACGCCGCCATCGCCCTGATCGCCGAACGCGGCCTGCGCGGGCTGACCCACCGCGCGGTCGACGAGGCGGCCGGCCTGCCCACCGGCTCGACGTCCAACCTCGCCCGGACCAGGGCCGCCCTGCTCGAACTCGTGCTGACCCGGATCGTCGAGCTGGAGTCCGCGGGGCACCCCTCGGCCGCGGACGCGCCGCCGCCGGGCCCGCCGCGCGACCTGGTGGTCCAGCTCGTGGCGGACGCGGTGCACCAGGCCCTCACGGCCGGGCGGGCGCTCACCCTGGCCCGTCTGGAACTCGCCCTGGAGGCCGCCCGGCGGCCCGAACTGCGCGCCGTCTACGACCGGTTGGGGTCGCGTTTCCTCGACTACGCGGTCGTCCTGCTCACCCGCTGCGGCTCGGCCGAGCCCGCCGCCGACGCCCGCCGGCTGATCCGCTGGTGCGACGGGGTGCTGTTCAACGCCACGGTCGGCAGCGGACACCGCCACGTACCGGCCCCGGCCGAGCTGCGCGACGACCTGGCGCGCTACCTCGTCGCCCTGCTCGGCCCGGAGGCGTAGGGCCGGCGGGATCGTGAGGCGTAGAAGAGGCGTACGAGCAGCAGGACCGGGCGCGGCGGGAGCTAGGAGACGGCGCCGCCCGTCACGCGCGCCGCGATGAGCCGGGCGCAGGCGGCCGCGCCGTCGCGGGTGGTGTCCACCTCCAGGTCGTAGCGGACGCCCCGGTGGACGGCTTCGGCCTGCACGGCGGCCATTCCGGTGACCCGGTCACCCCGGGCCCGCTCCCGGGCGGCCGCCACCTCGGGCGCGCACCGGACGCCGACCCAGAGCACGTCCAGGCCGTCCAGCGCGGAGCTCCAGCGCTGCTGGGAGGCGGTGGTGCCGAGGAAGACCTCGTCGACGATGATCCGGGCGCCGGCCCGCGTCATGGCCGCCACGCCGAGCGTCCAGGCGTCGTCCAGTGCGGCGAACGCCGGTCCGACGGTGACCGTGCCGTCGCCGCCGTCCACTCCACCGATGCCCTCCCCGCCCTCGCGCAGCGCGGCGGGCAGGGCGTCGACCAGCGTGTCCGCCCCGAGGGCCAGCCACGGGTCCGGCAGCACGTCCTGAAGGCACCGGGCGATGCTCGACTTCCCCGAGCTGGAGCCCCCGTTGAGGACGATCACCTGAGCAGCGGTCATGAAGCCACCTTAAGACCCGGCCACCGGGGCCGGCCCCGGCCCCGGAGCTCAGCCCGCGCGGTGCGCCGCGGCGGCCGCCGCGAACGAGGCGGCGAGCTGCGGCGATCCCGCCCAGTGCAGGTGGAGGTACGAGGCGTGGACGTTGGCGGCGGGCCCGTCCGCGAAGCCCTCGGTGCGCGGGCCGGCCGGCAGGCGCCAGCCCCACGCGGGCCGCTCGCCCGCCGCCGGCTCGCAGACCGTGCGGTGGAACTCGTGCCCGCGCAGCCGGGTGCCGGCCGGTGCGAGCGGCGAGTCGTGCAGGGCGACGGCCTCCCGGTAGCCGAGGGTCAGCCGCTCGGTCATCCGGGCGCCGGTGTCCAGCACGCCGCACATCGGCAGGCCGTCCAACTCCCGCCCGAGGTACAGCAGTCCGGCGCACTCGGCGGCGATCGGCCCGCCCGCGGCGGCGAAGGCGGAGATCGCCCCGCGCAGCGCCGTGTTCGAGCTCAGCTCCCTGACGTACAGCTCGGGGAAGCCGCCGCCGATCACCAGCCCCGCGGTGCCGTCCGGGAGTCCGGCGGCGTGCAGCGGGTCGAACGGCACCACCTCGGCGCCGGCCGCGGTGAGCAGCTCGGCGTTCTCGGCGTACGAGAAGGAGAACGCGGCGCCGCCGGCCATGGCGATCCGCGGCCTGCCCGGCACCGGGGCGACCTCGGCGGCGGCGTCCCACGGGGTGTCGCCCAGCGGGGGCGCCGTCCGGGCCAGTGCCAGCACCGCGTCCAGGTCCACCGAGGCGGCGACCAGGTCGCCCATGTCGGCGACCGCCCGCAGCGCCTCGGCCGAGCGCTCCACGGCCGGGATCAGGCCGAGGTGGCGGGACGGCGTGGCGACCGCGGCCGAGCGGCGCACCGCGCCCAGCACGGGCACCCCGGAGCCCTCCTCCAGCGCCTCGCGCAGCAGCTGCTCGTGCCGGTCCGAGGCGACCCGGTTGAGGATCACCCCGGCGAGCCGGACCTCCGGGTCCCAGGAGGCGAAGCCGTGCACCAGCGCGGCGACCGAGCGGGACTGCGAGGAGGCGTCCACCACCAGCACCACGGGTGCCCGCAGCAGCTTGGCGACGTGGGCGGTGGACGCCAGCTCGCCGCGCCCCGACGCGCCGTCGAACAGCCCCATCACGCCCTCGACCACCGCCACGTCCGCCCCGGCCGCGCCGTGCAGGAAGAGCGGCGCGATCCGCTCCGGCCCGCACATGAACGCGTCCAGGTTGCGGCCCGGCCGGCCGGCGGCCAGCGCGTGGTAGCCCGGGTCGATGTAGTCCGGGCCGACCTTGTGCGGCGAGACCGCCAGCCCGCGCGCGGCGAGCGCGGCGATCAGGCCGGTGGCGACGGTGGTCTTGCCGGAGCCGGAGGACGGCGCGGCGACGACCAGACGGGGGATGTTCACGGGTGCGGGGTTCAACGTCCTGCTTGCTCTCGACGGGTTACCACTCGATGCCGCGCTGGCCCTTGCGGCCGGCGTCCATGGGGTGCTTGACCTTGGTCATCTCGGTGACCAGGTCGGCGAACCCGGTCAGCGCCTCGGGCGCGTACCGGCCGGTGATGACGACGTGCTGGCTGCCCGGGCGGTCCTTCAGCACGGCCACCACCTCCTCCGGGTCGACCCAGCCCCAGTGCATCGGGTAGGTGAACTCGTCCAGCACGTAGAAGCGGTAGGTCTCGGCGGCGAGGTCGCGCTTGACCTGCTCCCAGCCCTCCTTGGCCGCGGCCTCGCTGTCCATCTCCATCTCGCCGGAGCGCTGGATCCAGGACCAGCCGGAGCCCATCTTGTGCCAGTCCACCGTGCCGCCCTCGCCGGAGGCGCCGAGCACGCGCAGCGCGTTCTCCTCGCCGACCTTCCACTTGGCGGACTTCACGAACTGGAACACCCCGACCGGCCAGCCCTGGTTCCAGGCCCGCAGCGCCATGCCGAAGGCGGCCGTGGACTTGCCCTTGCCGGGGCCGGTGTGCACGGCGGTGATCGGCAGCGTGCGGCGCTGGCGGGTGGTCAGGCCGTCGTCGGGAACGCTCTCGGGGACACCCTTGGGCATGCGGATCAGGCCGCCTTTCGCATCGTCGTGGTGGAGCGGTTCTCGCGGACGAGCGAGGCGACGCCCTCGGCGCGCAGCTCGTCCAGGGTCACGGCGGCGGCACCGAGCCGGGCCGCCAGGGTGCGGGCCAGACCGAGCCGGACCGGGCCGGACTCGCAGTCCAGCACCACGCTCGCCACGCCCTGCGCGCCCAGCAGCCCGGCCGCCCGGTGCGACTGCGCGACGGCGTCCCGGCCGCCGGTGGCCCGGCCGTCGGTCACCACGACCAGCAGCGGACGGCGGTGCGGGTCGCGCATCCGCTCCACCCGCAGCACCTCGTGCGCCCGCAGCAGCCCGGCCGCCAGCGGCGTCCGGCCGCCGGTGGGCAGCGACTCCAGCCGGGCCGCACCGACCTCGACGGACGAGGTGGGCGGCAGCGCCAGCTCGGCGGCGGCGCCGCGGAAGGTGATCATGCCGATCTTGTCGCGGCGCTGGTAGGCGTCCATCAGCAGCGAGAGCACCGCGCCCTTGACGGCGGTCATCCGCTGCCGGGCGGCCATCGAGCCGGAGGCGTCCACGACGAAGAGCACCAGGTTGGACTCCCGGCCCTGGCGGACCTGCTCGCGGAAGTCGTCCTTGTGCAGCACCAGCGCCCGCGCGGACCGCCCGCGCGCCACCTGGTGCGGCGCGGCGGCCTGCAGCGTGGCGCTCAGGTGCAGCCGGGCCAGCCGGCCCTGCGGGCGGCGGGCGCGGATGGTGTGGCCGCCGTCGGTCTCGGCGGGGGAGCGGCGGCCCTGGGCGCCCTTGCCGGTGCCGTCGACCTTGAACAGCCGGGTCCGGTACGGCTCGCCGGCCGCCACCGGGGCGGTCTCCCGGACGGGGGCGGGGTGCTGGGCCGGTACGGGCTCCTGCGGGGCCTCCTCGGGGGCGGGTGCGGGGGTGTCGGCGCCGGCCGGGGCGTCCGGGCCGGCCGGCTCGGGGGCACCTCCGCCGCCGTCGTCCGGTCCGCCGTCGCCGGGGCCGTCGTCGTCCGGGCCCTCGGGCGACGGGTCCTCCGGCGCGTCGTCCTCGGGGGCGAGGTCCTCGGCTGCGGGCTCCTCCGGCTGGGCGTGCTCCTCCAGCGTCCGGTCCAGCTGCTCCTCGTCCAGCCCGGGCGCGTCGAAGGGGTTGCGCCGGCGGCGGTGCGGCAGCGCCAGCTGGGCGGCCTTGCGGACGTCCTCCTCCAGCACCCGGGTGCGCCCCGCCCAGGCGGCCAGCGCGACGGCGGTCCGGGCCATCACGATGTCCGCCCGCAGGCCGTCGACCTCGAACGCGGCACAGACCGCGGTGAGCTGACGCAGCGCCGTGTCGGTCAGCTCGACCTTGGGCAGCAACTCCCGCGCCGCGGTGATCCGTCCGGCGAGCTCCCGCTCCTCCTCGGCGAACCGGGCGGCGAAGCCCGCCGGGTCGGCGTCGTACGCCAGCCGGCGGCGGACCACCTCGGCGCGCTCGGCCGGCTCCCGGGTCGCGGCGATCTCGACGGTCAGGCCGAACCGGTCGAGCAGCTGCGGCCGCAGCTCGCCCTCCTCCGGGTTCATCGTGCCGACCAGCAGGAACCGGGCCGCGTGCCGCACCGAGACGCCCTCGCGCTCGACGTAGGAGCGGCCCATCGCGGCGGCGTCCAGCAGCAGGTCCACCACGTGGTCCTGGAGCAGGTTGACCTCGTCGATGTAGAGCACGCCGCGGTGCGCCCGGGCCAGCAGCCCCGGCTCGTACGCCTTGACGCCCTCGGCGAGCGCCCGTTCGAGGTCGAGCGAGCCGACGATGCGGTCCTCGGAGACGCCGACCGGCAGCTCGACCAGCCGGGCCGGGCGTTCGGCGCCCGGGAGGCCGGCGTGCGCGCCGTCCGGGCAGTGCGGGTCCGGCGCGGCCGGGTCGCAGGCGAAGCGGCAGCCCTCGACGGTGTCGATGGACGGCAGCAGGCCGGCCAGCGCGCGCACCATGGTCGACTTGGCGGTGCCCTTCTCGCCGCGCACCAGCACGCCGCCGACGGCCGGGGAGACGGCGTTGAGCAGCAGCCCGAGCCGCAGGTCGGCCATGCCGACGATCGCGGTGAACGGGTAGCGGACGTCACTCATGATTCTCCAAGGGGGCCCCGGGCGGCAGGAACGGCAGCGATCCGGCCGCCGGCACCCCGCCCTCGATCAGCTTCCACAGCGCGTCGGTGTCCGCGTGCTCCTCGACCAGGTCGCCCAGCCGGTCCAGCCGGGCCTCGCGCGCCGCGGCGAACGAGGTGTCCGGCGCGGGCACGAACGCCCGGCCCGCCAGCCGCGCCACCTCGCGCAGCAGTTCGCGCCGGAACCCGTCGTTCTCCAGCGCGCCGTGCCAGGTCGTGCCCCACACGGCCCCCACCCGGCAGCCGTCCAGGAAGGCCTCGCCGCCCTCGACCGTCACCACCCCGTGGTGGATCTCGTACCCCTCGACCCGCTGCCCGAAGGCCTCGCCGACCGGCCGGGCGAGCACCTTCGCGGCGCCGAACCGGACGTGCGCCGGCAGCAGGCCGAGGCCCTCGACGGCCCCCGCCTTCGACTCGACCTCGTCCACGATCGTGTGCGCCAGCATCTGGTAGCCGCCGCAGACCCCGAGCACCGGCCGCCCGGCCGCCGCCCGCGCCTTCAGCGCCGGCTCCAGGCCGCGCTCGCGCAGCCAGGCCAGGTCGGCGACGGTGGCCCGGGTGCCGGGCAGCACCACCAGGTCGGCGTCGGCCAGCTCCTCGGGCCGGGTGGCCCAGCGGACCAGCACGCCCGGCTCCTGGGCCAGCGCGTCCAGGTCGGTGAAGTTGGAGAGCCGGGGGAAGCGCACCACGGCCACCCGCAGCACGTCCGCGCCGAGCGGTCCGCGCCCGGCGGTGCGGTCGACCACCGTGGACAGGTCGAGCGAGTCCTCGGCGTCCAGCCAGAGGTCCGGCAGCATCGGCAGGGTGCCCAGCACCGGACGGCCGGTCAGCTCGTGCAGCATGTCGAGGCCGGGGGCGAGCAGCCGGGCGTCGCCGCGGAACTTGTTGACGAACCAGCCGGCCACGTGCCGCTGGTCCTCCGCCGAGAGCAGCGCCAGCGTCCCGTACATCGCCGCGAACACCCCGCCGCGGTCGATGTCCCCGACCACCACGACCGGCAGGCCGGCGGCGGTGGCCAGGCCCATGTTGGCGATGTCCCGGTCCCGCAGGTTGATCTCGGCGGGCGAGCCGGCGCCCTCGCAGACCACCACGTCGTAGCGGCGGCGCAGGTCGGCCAGGCACTCCAGGGCGCGCTCCAGCAGGACGGGCTTGCGCTCGCGGTAGTCCAGCGCGCCCACCTCGGCGACCGGCCGGCCGAGCAGCACCACCTGGCTGCGGCCGTCCGCGCCCGGCTTGAGCAGCACCGGGTTCATCGCCGCCTCGGGCTCCACCTTGGCGGCCTGCGCCTGCATCGCCTGGGCCCGGCCGATCTCGGCGCCGTCGGCGGTGACGAAGGAGTTCAGCGACATGTTCTGCGCCTTGAACGGCGCGACGCCGACGCCCTGCCGGGCCAGCCAGCGGCAGATGCCGGCCGTGACCACGCTCTTGCCCGCGTCCGAGGTCGTCCCGGCGACCAGCAGCGCGTTGCTCATGACCCCACCTCTCCCTCGGCCGCCGGCCGGGGGTGCCCCCACGGTCCGGCAGGGGCGGTCGCGCGTGCGCACCCCTCGACGATCCTTCCCCGGCCCCCGGCCGTGGGTGCCACCGTGCTGCGCACGCTCATGCCCTTCTCCCGCCCAGGGCCGCCCGGAGCAGCAGGTGCCCGGCGACCGTCGTACCCAGCGCCAGCGCGCTCACCCGCCGGGAGAGCACACAGGCCCGCTCGATGTCGTCCACCCCGACCGGCCGCAGCCCCTCGCCCAGCACCGGCCGGTGCTCGACCCTGGCGCCGTACCGCAGGGTCCCGCCGAGGCGGACGCCGACCGCGCCGGCGAAGGCCGACTCGGCCTGGCCCGCGTTCGGGCTGGGGTGCGCGGAGCCGTCCCGCCGCCAGACCCGCCAGGCGGTGGCGGGCTCCGGCGCGGCGGCCACCGTGAGCAGCGCGGTCAGCCGCGCGCCCGGCCAGCCGGCCACGTCGTCCAGCCGGGCCGAGGCCCAGCCGAACCGGGCGTACCGCGGCGAACGGTGACCGACCATCGCGTCCAGGGTGTTGACCGCGCGGAACGCCAGCAGGCCCGGCGTACCGGCGAGCCCGCCCCAGACCAGCGCGTTCACCACCGCGTCGGCGGTGTTCTCGGCGACCGACTCGACCACCGCGCGGGCCAGCTGCTGCTCGTCCAGGGCGCTCGGGTCGCGTCCGCACAGGTGCGGCAGCCGTTCCCGGGCCGCCGTCAGGTCGCCCGCGGTGAGCGAGCGGCCGATGGTCCGGGCCTCCCGGGTCAGCGAGGTGCCGCCGAGCACCGTCCAGGTCGCGGCGGCGGCCAGCGCGGCCCGCGCGAGCGGGCGGCGGCCCAGCAGCCGGTCGGCGACGACCGCGCCGGCCGCGACGGTGCCCACGCAGAGCGCGGTGTAGGCGGTGCCGGCGGCCCGGTCGTCGCGCCAGATCCGCCGCTCCAGCCGGCCGGCCGCGCTGCCGAAGACGGCCACCGGGTGGCCGCGGCGCGGGTCGGCGTACCGGGCGTCGGCGAGGTAGCCCGCGACGGCGCCCACCGCGAAGGCGGCGGCGCGGGTCAGCGGACGCACGACGGGCAGCAGAGGGCTCGGCGGGGCGGGGCAGCCTGCATGGCGTGCGTGTCCTCACTCAGGGTCCGCGCCCTGGATCGACGTACCGGGGGCGAGAGTCTCCTGGCTTCCGGGTCGGACGCACCCCGGGCCTTCCGGCGGCTTCTGACGGCCTGCCGTGAGGGTCCCTCCTGCCCGTCGGCGGGCGAGGAAGGGATCCGGACGTGCTCCCCGGTGACAGTGGCGGGACCGCGCCGGACTCGCACCGGCTTCCTCTGCATGCCTCCGTATTGGCTGAAGGATCCCATCACGCGCCCGGAGCAGGAGTCAACCAAGGTCACGGAGGGGTTCATCACACGCGCCGCGCGCCGGTCGGGCCGTCGCTATCTCTGATCACGACCCCCCGCAGGGGCATGACAGCCTGTGCGATCGTCCAGCGGCCTGTAGACCCCTAGAGTCGCGCTTCGTGCGTTCGGCGGCTGGGGGGCCGGAGCGCCGACGCCTACCGTCGGGTGCCATGCGACGCAGACAGCCACCTGCCGTGCCCCCGGTGCCCTTCTCGCCCGCGGCCGCCCGCGCGCACCGCGCCGGGCTGGGGCTGACCCCGGAACAGGTGGCCGAGGGCATGGCCGCCCACGGGGTCCGGCTGCTGCCCGCCCACGTGCTCGGCTGGGAGAGCGGCGAGCTGCGCCCGACCGAGGAGGAGTTCATCGCGCTGGCCCGCGCGCTCTGGTGTCCGGCCGCCCAGCTGATGGGCGTCCGCCCGGCCGGGCTGCGGGACTTCCGGGTGGCCCGCGAGCTCGGCCAGGAGACCGCGGCCCGCCGGATCGGCATCGGGCTGCGGCACTACCAGGAGGCCGAGGCCACCGGCCGCTGGGACGGCGACGGGGAGCAGACGTACGCGCTGGCCCGGGTGCTCGGCCTGACGCTGCGCGAACTGGTCGCGGTGACCGGCCGCGGGGGCGAGCTCGACCAGCGGCTGCGGCAGTGCGTGGACGGCCGCTGGCAGGCGCACGTCCGGGCCATCGCGCGGATCGTGCCGGTGCCCGAGCAGGACCTCGCGCCCGTCCTGACGGTGCTGCAGAACGAGTACCAGGTCTCCTCGCACTGGGGCGCCGGCAGCTGGGGCTCGCCGGCCCCGGCGGCGCGCGAGCCGGAGAGGCCGCTGGGCGAGCGGTTCTGGGAGCTGCTGGAGCCGCTGGAGACCGACATCCCGGCGTGAGCGGCCCGGCCCCCGGCCATCCTCCTTGCGCGTGGCCCCCGCCCGTACTCCCGCCCGTACTCCCGGCCGTCCTCCTTCCGCGTCCCCCCGTCCGCACTCCCCGTCCGCGCCGCGCCCGTGGCCCGGCCCTGCGCCCCGTCCCGGGCATGCCCCGGACGGCCGTGTCCGGTGGCCGGACGGCGCCGCCGCGAGTGGACTGGTGGGCACACTGCCCAGTCCGCGACCAACAGAGCGGGGAGCGATATGCGTTGGGGAACCGCAGCCGCCGTTGCGGCCGCCGCCGTCGGCACCGGGGTCGCCGTGCTGGTCATCGGCCGCCGGGCCTCCGAGCGGCTCGTCCGCCCCACGGCGGCGCCGGAGCGGGCCGCCGGCCCCGTCCTGGTGCAGAGCCTCGCCACCGGGCGCGTCACCTTCACCCGCACGCCGGAGAGCAGCCGCCCCGGCCGCTGGGCCGTCGAGTGGGGCGGGGACGGCCACGCGGTGGTCGACGAGGTGCTGCGCAGCGACGAGCAGGGCGTCACCCGGCGGCTGGTCCGCGCCGACCGCGGCGTCCTGAAGGCCGGCACCGAGGTCCGCTTCACCCCCCGGGTGTACCTCGGCGACCCGACCTCGGCGCTCGGCCTGCCGTTCAGCGAGACCGCCGCCGAGGGCGAGCTGGGCGCCCTCCCCGCCTGGTACCTCGACGGCAAGCGCGGCGCCTGGGTCATCCTGGTCCACGGCAGCGGTGCCGACCGGCAGCAGACCCTCCCGGTGCTCCCGCTGCTGGACCGGCTCAGCCTGCCCGTCCTCTCCGTCACCTACCGCGGCGACGAGGGCGCGCCGCCCTCCCCGGACGGCCTCGGGCACTTCGGCGAGACCGAGTGGCGGGACGTCGAGGCGGCCGTCCGGCTGGCCCTGGACGCCGGCGCCGGGCGGGTCATCCTCTACGGCTGGTCGCTCGGCGCCACCATCGCCCTGCACACCGCGGCCCGCTCGGCCTGGTCCTCCTCCATCGCCAGCCTGATCCTGGACTCGCCCGTCCTCGACCTGCCGGCCACCGCCCGCCGGGACGCCGCCCGGGCCGGCTACCGGGGCGCCGCCGCCGAGCTCGGTGCGCTCGCGGCGGAGGGCCGCACCGGCGTCGACCTGGCCGACTTCGCCCGGATCGCCGACGGCACCGACCTGCGGGTGCCCACCCTCGTCCTGCACGGCCCGGACGACCCGGTCGCCCCGTGGCGGGCCGCCGGCCGGCTCGCCGGGCGCCGCCCCGACGTGGTCAGCCTCCAGGCCGTCCCCGGCGGCGACCACGCCGCCCTCTGGAACGCCGACCCGGCCCACTACGAGGAGCTCCTGCGCCGCTGGCTCACCCCGCACCTCTGAGCCCGGCCCCCGGGGTCGGGGGCCGGGCAGGGGCGAAGCTGACGTGGTCGCGCCAAACAGATCCGGCCAGGCGGTTTGCCTCTGTTGCCCGATTGTTGCCCGATCTTGTGAACCCCCCGCGCCCGCCGCCCGGCGCCGAGGGCGAACCGGATGTGACAGAAGGCCGGTACAAGGGGAAGACTGCTCGACGTGACGTCTCGGAACCCGCGCGACCGTGATGCCCCGCTCCCGCCGACGATCGGCTCCGGTGCGACGGTGACCCGTCTCCCCGGCACGGCCCACCGCCCCGCCGGCGCCCGGCCGGGCGGCTCCGGCGTACCCCGCCGACGGGGCCCCGTACCCGCCCCCGGCCGCGGCCGGGTCCCGGTGCCGGAGGGCTTCCCCGCACCCGCCGAGCTCGCTCCGCTGGCCCGCCGGATGCTGGTCGACGCCGTCCGGATCGCCCGCTGGGCGGGCGAACTCGCCGAGGTCGACAAGCGCGGCGAACTGCTCCCCGACGACGCCCGCGCCGCCGGCCGCGCCCTGGCCATGACGGTGGGCGCCGCCGCCAACGCCTGGGGCCAGGCCCTGCTGGTCGGCCTGGTGGAGGCCCGGGACGGCGGCGCCGCCCCCGGCTGGCGCCTGCACGCCTGGGAGCACGACGACGAGGCCGTGGTCCGCGGCTGGTCGGCGCTGTTCGACGCCTGGACGCTGCTCGCCCCGGTGCCGCCGGCCGCCCTGCGCGGCGTCTTCGCGGTGCTCGCCGGGCAGGCCGTCGACCAGGCGCCGCAGCTGCTCTCCTTCCTGCACCTGGTGGCCGCCCCGGTGGCCGACAGCGAACTGCTGGAGCTGCTGCGCCGGGGCCTGGACGAGCGCCGGGTGGCCGGCGGCGGCACCGGCGGGCTGGGCCTGTCGCCCGTCCCGCACGCCGCCTCCGCCGTCTCGGCCGTCCGCGGCACCTGTCGCGAGCCGCAGATCGACACCCCGGCCGCGCCCTCGGACGTCGCCGCCGTCCTGGACTGGATGCTCGACGGCCTGGCCGCCGTCGGTGCCGTGGTCCGCAAGGACGACGCCGCCGAGCTGTCCCCGCTGGGGCACTGGGCGGTGCGGGCCAAGCTGGAGGAGATCTGCACCGTCGCGCAGACCGCCGCCGGGCACATCGAGCAGAGCGCGTTCGAACTGCTGAACGCCTGCGCCGACTACTCGCCGGGCCCGGCCCGCGCCGAGTTCCGGGCCTGGGTGGCCGCCCGTCCGGCCGACCGGGCCGTGGCCGAGCTGCTGGACGCCGCCCAGGGCGACGACGCGCTGGTGCGCGGCCTCGCCTTCGAGGCGCTGCGGGTGGCCGGCTCGACCGCCGAGCAGGCCGTCCGGGCCGCCGTGGACGAGCCGGTACTGCGCCCGTACGCGCTGCTCTGGCTGGCCGAGCAGTCGGACGAGGGCGTCTCCCCGGCCGACGTGCTGGGCGCCGACGACGCCGCCTGGCTCTGGGTGGACACCGCCGCCGCGGTGCTCGACCACGGCGAGACCGAGCTGCTGGTGGGCCACGTCGAGGGCGCCTCGGCCGGTGACCCGGTGCGGCTGTTCGCCCGCGCCCGGCAGTCCGGGCACCCCCGGGCCGCCTCCGTGCTGACCGCCGTCTCCGGGGTCCACCCGGACCCGGGCGTGGCCCGTGCGGCCCGCCGCTCGGCCTTCAGCGTCCACCGCGGCGGTGCCTGAGGCTCGGCGGCACCACCCGGAGCCTCCTGCGGACGACGCGGGACGGTGGACGCGGGACGGTGTGGGACGACGCGGTACGACCGTGAGCGGGCATGCGGAAGGGCCCGGATCCGATGACCGGATCCGGGCCCTTCGTCGTACGTCCGCGGGGATCAGCCGAGCCGCGACTCCGCGCGGCGGGCCCGCACGTCCCCGACCTTCTGGCCCACCTTGCGGCGGATGACCAGCAGCGGGGCCATCGCGGCCAGCGCGATCTGGGCGAAGGCGCCGACGTGCAGCAGCAGGTCGCCGCCGGGAGCGCCGGTCGCCCAGGCCGCCAGGCAGCCGATCGAGAGCACGATCCAGCAGAGCGTGGCGGTGGCCAGCAGCCCCTGCGGCTTCGGGTACTCGATCCGGCTGACCATCAGGTACGCCGCGCCGAAGATGGCGAGCAGACCGGGCAGGAACGGCGGGTCGAGCAGCACGATGGCGATCACCGTCATCGCGCCCATCGGGCAGGGCATGCCCTGGAAGACCCCCGGCCGCATCTTCACGGCGGAGAAGCGGGCCAGCCGCAGCACCACCGCGAGCAGCACGGTCAGCGCGATCAGCGCCGAGAGCCGGCTGTTGGAGCCCGGCGAGACCATGCCCCAGACCGCGACGAAGTAGGCCGGCGCGATGCCGAAGCTGATCAGGTCGGCCAGGTTGTCGAGTTCGGCCCCGAGGGCGGAGGAGCGCAGCTTGCGCGCCACCAGCCCGTCGAAGAGGTCGCACATCGAGCCGATCAGCAGCAGCGTCACCGCGGTGGCGGCGCTGTGCTTGTCCGGCGCGGCGTCCGGGTTGGTGATGTGCGGGACCAGGACCCCGGTGGTGATCGAGTAGATCGCCAGGAAGCCGCAGACGGCGTTCCCCAGGGTCAGGAAGTCGGCGGTGGACAGGTGCTGCGGAGAGCGCGGAGCACGCAGCTCGCGGTCGCGCGCCCAGCGGCGCCGGCGCAGGGCCGTCTCCTCGTCGTCCAGGCCGACGATCGTCTCAGGATCAGTCACGGTCAAGGCGTGTCACCCCGGCTGTGGTTTTCTGGCCGACCTCGACGCCGACCTCGACGCCGGCCGGCAGGTAGGTGTCGACCCGGGACCCGAAGCGGATCAGACCGATCCGGTCGCCCTGCTCGACCTTGGTCCCGGCGTCGATGTACGGCACGATCCGGCGGGCCACGGCCCCCGCGATCTGCACCATCTCGATGTCGCCGAGTTCGGTGTCGAAGTGCCAGACGACCCGCTCGTTCTGGTCGCTGTCCTTGTTGAACGCGGGCACGAAGCCGCCCGCGACGTGCTCGACCGACGTCACCGTGCCGGGCAGGGGCGCCCGGTTGACGTGGACGTTGAGCGGGCTCATGAAGATCGCCACCCGGGTGCGGCCGTCCGGCCAGGCGTCGATGCTCTGCACCACGCCGTCGGCGGGGGAGATCACTCTGCCCGTGCCGATCTCACGCTCGGGGTCGCGGAAGAACCACAGCATGCCGGCGCCGAGCGCGCAGGCGGGTACCGCAGCCAGGGCCCACTTGCCACTGCGCCGGGTGAGGGCGGTGGTCACGGCGGCCGTGGCGAGGGTGGGGACGAACCAGGGGGTGGCTCCGCGCGCGATGGTCACGCGGGGTCGCCGACCGGCCGTCGTGGCTGCGAGGGCATCGCGGTCCGTGACGGAGGTGTGAGGGGACGGGCTGATGGGCATCGAAGACCTTAGTCGCGGGGGATCATGGCCGCTGGACGGGGGCCACCGCGGGGATCGGGTAATAAGGGACGGCTGCTGTCCCGGTGGATGCTATCGGGAGCACACGGTGGGTGGGCAACCCGCCTGCTCGTTCATGTGTCCTGCACGAGGAGGCACCGCGCCTCCTTGGTATACGACCGTAGCTCGGCCCGGTCCGGTTCCCAAGGGTCCGGACGGGGCTGGTGACTCTTGTCTCAACGCGCGCGCCGGCAGAACCGGGCGCGGCGTGGCGCCGTCGGCGGTCCGGAACGGGTACGAGGGTGCGCCGAAGCGGCCGCAAGGCGCGTGACAGCAGCTGTACGCCCTGCGGCCGCTTCGGGAGCCGTGCCGGGGCCCCAGGCGGACCAGGCCGGGGTCGTGGTGGGCACGGCTCGGGTGCCGGGGACGGGCCCGCACGCCCGTCGTCCGGCCGTCACCGGGCCGGCGGTCCCGACCGCGGAGCGTCACCGCGCCGCGGTCGGGAGCACTGGTTCACTCCGCGATGCGGTACTCCTCCAGCAGCCGGCGTCCGACGATCATCTTCTGGATCTCCGCAGTACCTTCACCGATGAGCAGCATCGGGGCCTCGCGGTAGAGGCGCTCGATCTCGTACTCCTTGGAGAAGCCGTAGCCGCCGTGGATGCGGAAGGAGTCCTCGACGACCTCCTTGCAGTACTCGGAGGCGAGGTACTTCGCCATGCCGGCCTCGAGGTCGTTGCGCTCGCCGCTGTCCTTCTTGCGGGCGGCCATCACCATCATCTGGTGGGCGGCCTCGACCTTGGTGGCCATCTCGGCGAGCTTGAACTGGATCGCCTGGTGCTCGGCGATCTTCTTGCCGAAGGTGGAGCGCTGCTGGGCGTAGGAGATGCCCAGCTCGAAGGCGCGGCGGGCGACACCGCAGCCGCGGGCGGCCACGTTCACACGGCCGACCTCGACGCCGTCCATCATCTGGTAGAAGCCCTTGCCCGGGACGCCGCCGAGGATGCGGTCGGCCGGGATGCGGACGTCCTGCAGCACCAGCTCGGTGGTGTCGACGCCCTTGTAGCCCATCTTCTCGATCTTGCCGGGGACGGTCAGGCCCGGAACCTTCGGGTTCGGGCCGAAACCGGCCTCCTTCTCGATCAGGAAGGTGGTCATGTTCTTGTACGGGGAGTTGCCGCCCTCGTCGGTCTTGCAGAGCACCGCGACCAGCGTGGAGGTGCCGCCGTTGGTCAGCCACATCTTCTGGCCGTTGAGGACGTAGAACTCCCCGTCCTTGACGCCCTTGGTGGAGATGGCCGAGACGTCGGAGCCGAGGCCCGGCTCGGACATCGAGAAGGCGCCGCGGATCTCGCCGGCCGCCATCTTCGGCAGGAAGTAGTCCTTCTGCTCCTGGGTGCCGTGCGCGTTGATCATGTGCGCCACGATGAAGTGCGTGTTGACGATGCCGGAGACGGACATCCAGCCGCGGGCGATCTCCTCGACCACCAGGGCGTAGGTGAGCAGCGACTCACCGAGGCCGCCGTACTCCTCGGGGATGGTGAGCCCGAACAGGCCGAGCTGCTTCATGCCCTCGACGATGGCGGTCGGGTACTCGTCCTTGTGCTCCAGCTCGGTCGCGACCGGGATGATCTCCTTGTCGACGAAATCCCGCACGGTGGCGAGGATGTCCCGCTGGATCTCGGTGAGGCCGTCGGTCTGTGCGAGGCGTCCCATCGTGCGGCTCCTGTGGCGAAGAAGAAGGCGAAGAGGAAAGAGGGGGAGGGAGAGCGGTGGAGAGAGTTGTCGGGGGCTCCGCGGGCGTGGCTCCGCGGAGCCCCCGGTACCGGGTCGGGCGCGGCCGATGACGGCGGCCTGCCCGTCCGGGGTCCGGTGGGGCCGTGCTCAGGAGGAGGGGGTGGGACGGCCGGGCTGCTCGCCGCCACGCTCCTTGATGTACGTCTCGGTCGGCACCATCACCTTGCGGCGGAAGATGCAGACGACCGTGCCGTCCTGCTTGTACCCCTTGGTCTCGACGTAGACGATGCCCCGGTCGTCCTTGGACTTGGAGGGCCACTTGTCGAGGACGGTGGTCTCGCCGTAGATGGTGTCGCCGTGGAAGGTCGGCGCGATGTGCCGCAGCGACTCGATCTCCAGGTTGGCGATCGCCTTGCCGGAGACGTCCGGGACGGACATGCCGAGCAGCAGCGAGTAGATGTAGTTGCCCACCACGACGTTCTTGCCGAAGTCCGTCGTCTTCTCCGCATAGTTGGTGTCCATGTGGAGGGGGTGGTGGTTCATGGTGAGCAGGCAGAAGAGGTGGTCGTCGTACTCGGTGACCGTCTTGCCGGGCCAGTGCTTGTAGACCGCGCCGACCTCGAACTCTTCGTAGGTGCGTCCGAACTGCATCTCAGTGGTCCTTGGGGTCTCAGGCCTGCGGGGGCTCGAACTTGGAGGTGCGCTGGAAGCCCGCGGCGCGGCCCTTGCCGGCGATGACCAGGGCCATCTTGCGGCTGGCCTCGTCGATCATCTCGTCGCCGAGCATCGCGGAGCCCTTGGCGCCGCCCGCCTCGGAGGTGCACCAGTCGTAGGCGTCGAGGATCAGCTCGGCGTGGTCGTAGTCCTCCTGCGAGGGCGAGAAGATCTCGTTCGCGGCGGCGACCTGGTCCGGGTGGAGCACCCACTTGCCGTCGAAGCCGAGCGCGGCGGCGCGGCCGGCCACCTCGCGGTAGCCCTCCTGGTTGCGGATCTGCAGGTACGGGCCGTCGATGGCCTGCAGGTCGTTGGCGCGGGCGGCCATCAGGATGCGCATCAGGATGTAGTGGTAGGCGTCGGCCGGGTAGCCGGGCGGCTGCTCGCCGACCACCAGGGACTTCATGTTGATCGAGGCCATGAAGTCGGCCGGGCCGAAGATGATGGTCTCCAGCCGCGGGGAGGCCTGGGCGATCGTGTCGACGTTGATCAGGCCCTTGGCGTTCTCGATCTGCGCCTCGATGCCGATCTTGCCGACCTCGAAGCCCATGGTCTTCTCGATCTGGGTGAGCAGCAGGTCGAGTGCCTTGACCTGCTCGGCGTCCTGGACCTTCGGCAGCATGATGCAGTCGAGGTTCGGGCCGGCGCCCTCGACGACGGTGATCACGTCGCGGTACGTCCAGTGGGTGGTCCAGTCGTTGACCCGGACGACCTTGGTCTTCTTGCCCCAGTCGCCGTTGTTCAGCGCGTCCACGATGTTGTGCCGGGCGCTCTCCTTGACCAGGGGGGCGCAGGCGTCCTCCAGGTCGAGGAAGACCTGGTCGGCCGGGAGGCCCTGGGCCTTCTCCAGGAAGCGCGGATTGCTGCCCGGTACGGCGAGGCAGGAGCGGCGCGGGCGCAGACGGTTCACGGTAGTCATGAGGGTGGTTCTGTTCCTTCCAGTGGTCAGCTGGTGGTCGCGGGCGCGGGCGTCCACGGCTGGAGCCTGTTGGCCAGCCGGATCTCGTCCACGATCCGGCCGATGATGGTCGTGATACCGAAGTCCTTCGGGGTGAACACGGCGGCGACGCCGGCGGCCCTCAGGGCCTCGCCGTCCGCTGCCGGGATGATGCCACCCACGATCACCGGGACATCCTCCACCCCGGCCCGGCGCAGCCGGTGCAGGACGTCGGGCACCAGCTCGGAGTGGGCGCCCGAGAGGATCGACAGGCCGACGCAGTGCACGTCCTCCGCGACGGCGGCGGAGACGATCTGCTCCGGGGTGAGCCGGATGCCCTGGTAGACCACCTCGAACCCGGCGTCGCGGGCCCGCACGGCGATCTGCTCGGCGCCGTTGGAGTGCCCGTCCAGGCCGGGCTTGCCGACCAGCAGGCGCAGCTTGCCGGTGCCCAGCTCGGCGGCGGTCGCGGCGACCGCCTCGCGGACCGCGGCCAGCTCGCCGCCGGGCTCGGCCGCCACCGCGACCGGTGCGCCGCCGACGCCGGTGGGCGCCCGGTACTCGCCGAAGACCTCGCGCAGGGCGAAGGCCCACTCGCCGGTGGTGACCCCGGCCCGGGCGCAGGCGAGCGTCGCGGACATCAGGTTGGCGTCGGTGGCGGCGACCTCCTTGAGCTCGGCCAGCGCCGTCTGGGCGGCGGCCTCGTCGCGCTCCGCGCGCCACTTCTCCAGCGCGGCGAGCACGGACTGCTCGGAGGCCGGGTCGACCACCATGATCGCGGTGTCGAGGTCGGCCGTGAGCGGGCTCTCCTCGGTGGTGTCGAAGCAGTTGACACCGACGATCTTGTCCTGGCCGGACTCGATCCGGGCCCGGCGGGCGGCGTGCGAGGCGACCAGGTTGGCCTTCAGGTAGCCGGACTCGACGGCCGGGATGATGCCCCGGTTGCCCGCCTTGGCGCCCATCTCCAGCACCTTGGCGATCTCGGCCTCGGCGCCGGCCAGCAGCTCCGCGGTCTTGGCCTCGATCACCTCGGAGCCGTTGAAGATGTCCCCGTACTCCAGCAGGTCGGACTCGTAGGCGAGCACCTGCTGGATCCGCAGCGACCACTGCTGGTCCCACGGGCGGGGCAGGCCGAGCGCCTCGTTCCAGGCCGGCAGCTGGACGGCCCGGGCGCGGGCGTCCTTGGACAGCGTGACGGCGAGCATCTCCAGCACGATCCGCTGGACGTTGTTCTCCGGCTGGGCCTCGGTCAGGCCCAGCGAGTTGACCTGGACGCCGTAGCGGAACCGGCGCTGCTTGGGGTCCTGGATGCCGTAGCGCTCCAGCGTGACCTTCTCCCAGAGCTGGGCGAAGGCGCGCATCTTGCACATCTCCTCGACGAACCGCACGCCGGCGTTGACGAAGAAGGAGATCCGGGCGACGACCTCGCCCATCCGCTCGGCCGGGACCTGGCCGGAGTCGCGGACGGCATCGAGCACCGAGATGGCGGTGCACATCGCGTAGGCGATCTCCTGGACCGGGGTGGCCCCGGCCTCCTGCAGGTGGTAGCTGCAGATGTTGATCGGGTTCCACTTGGGGATGTTGCCGACCGTGTAGGCGATCATGTCGGTGATCAGGCGCACCGACGGCCCGGGCGGGAAGACGTGCGTCCCGCGCGAGAGGTACTCCTTGACGATGTCGTTCTGGGTGGTGCCGGTGAGCTTGGCGATGTCGGCGCCCTGCTCCTCGGCGACCACCTGGTAGAGCGCCAGCAGCCACATCGCGGTGGCGTTGATCGTCATCGAGGTGTTCGTCTGCTCGAGCGGGATGCCGTCGAACAGGGTGCGCATGTCCCCGACGTGGCCCACCGGCACGCCGACCCGGCCGACCTCGCCGCGGGCGAGGATGTGGTCGGAGTCGTAGCCGGTCTGGGTCGGCAGGTCGAAGGCCACCGAGAGACCGGTCTGGCCCTTGGCGAGGTTCTTCCGGTAGAGCGCGTTGGAGTCGCTCGCGGTCGAGTGGCCCGCGTAGGTCCGCATCAGCCAGGGGCGGTCACGTTTCTGCTGGTCGCTCATCACACGTTCCGGAAGCGGTTGATACCGTCGATGTGCTTGGCGCGGAGCTCCACGTCGCGCACGCCCAGGCCCTCCTCCGGGGCCAGGCAGAGCACGCCGACCTTGCCCTGGTGCTTGTTGTGGTGCACGTCGAGGGCGGCCTGGCCGGTCTCCTCCAGGGCGTAGACCTTCGACAGGGTCGGGTGGATCTTGCCCTTGGCGATCAGGCGGTTGGCCTCGAACGCCTCGCGGTAGTTGGCGAAGTGCGAGCCGACGATGCGCTTGAGCGACATCCACAGGTAGCGGTTGTCGTACTGGTGCATGTAGCCGGAGGTGGAGGCGCAGGTGACGATGGTGCCGCCCTTGCGGGTGACGTACACCGAGGCGCCGAAGGTCTCGCGGCCCGGGTGCTCGAAGACGATGTCGACGTCCTCGCCGCCGGTGAACTCGCGGATCTTCGAGCCCAGGCGCTTCCACTCGCGCGGGTCCTGGTTGTGCTCGTCCTTCCAGAACTTGTAGCCCTCGGCGGAGCGGTCGATGATCGCCTCGGCGCCCATGGCGCGGCAGATCTCGGCCTTGGCCTCGTTGGAGACCACGCAGATCGGGGTGGCGCCGCCGGCCAGCGCGTACTGGGTGGCGTAGGAGCCGAGGCCGCCGCTGGCGCCCCAGATCAGCACGTTGTCGCCCTGCTTCATGCCCGCGCCGTTGCGCGAGACCAGCTGGCGGTAGGCGGTGGAGTTGACCAGGCCGGGGGAGGCGGCCTCCTCCCAGGTGAGGTGCTTCGGCTTAGGCAGCAGCTGGTTGGTCTTCACCAGCGCGATCTGGGCCAGGCCGCCGAAGTTGGTCTCGAAGCCCCAGATGCGCTGCTCCGGGTCCATCATCGTGTCGTTGTGGCCGTCCGGGGACTCCAGCTCGACCGAGAGGCAGTGCGCGACGACCTCGTCGCCCGGCTTCCAGGAGTTGACGCCGGCACCGGTGCGCAGCACGACGCCCGCGAGGTCGGAGCCGAGGACGTGGTACGGAAGGTCGTGGCGCTTGGTGAGCGGCGACAGCCGGCCGTAGCGCTCCAGGAAGCCGAAGGTGGAGACCGGCTCGAAGATCGAGCTCCACACGGTGTTGTAGTTCACCGAGCTGGCCATGACGGCGACCAGGGCCTCGCCCGGGCCCAGCTCGGGCAGGGCGACGTCGTCGAGGTGAAGGGACTTGCGCGGGTCCTTGTCGCGGCTGTCGAGGCCCGCGAACATCTGCTCCTCGTCCTTGTGGAGCGTGACCGCCCGGTAGGACTCGGGGAGCTTGATGGCGGCGTAGTCCTCCGACGTGGCGTCGTTGCTGAGGATCGCGTCGAGGATTTCCTGCATGGCTGCCTCCGAAGGCGTACCTGTGTGAGGGTCACAGGGCGTCTGGGGGAGCCGGGAGCGGACACCGGCTTCGCTGAGGTGGGTGGGTGGTCTGGCGGTTGGGCCTGGCTGGTGGCCCGTGACGTGCTGGGCACCGCTCCCGGGGTGTGGGAGCGCCGGACGACGGCGCGCCGTGGTGGGGAGCCGCGGCGCCGCTGACTGGTGGGTAACAACGTAGTGGCACCCTGTGCCACTCGTAAAGACACCGGGTGTCATCAGTTCGGGTGATTCACATCGCTGTTCGAGCGGTCGCGCGAGGGTGCGAAAAGGGCCCGTACCGGTACTCCGGTACGGGCCCTCGAAATCGCTCGAAACGCCTCTGAACTGCGGAAACGCTGCCGGTCAGGACTCCCCGGCGCCGGTCAGCGCGGCCCTGATGCTGTCCACCACCACGTCCAGCGGGGCGTCGGTCCGCGCGACTGTGATGAGGACCTCACCCCCGGGGCTGGCACTCAGTGCGCTGGCGGCTGCCGCCTCCAGTCCCGTCACACTGGCACCGGGTGCCACCAGGGACCCGCGCCGCCGCGCACCGGGCGCGGAGGAGGCCCAGAAGGTCCGCCGGATGACCTCGAAGGAGTGGTCCAGCTGCGCCTCCACGTCCCCCCGGCCGCCGGCCCGCAGCCAGCGCCGCAGCACGTGGTTGTGGGCCGCGACGACCGCCGCCGCCGACACCTCGGCCAGCATCGAGTCGTCCTCGCCGCCGCGCTGCCAGCCCGGCGGGATCTCGTCGGCGGTGTCGAACCGCCCCAGCAGGTACCGGGTGAACAGCCGCTCGTACCGGGCCACCACGGCGATCTCCCGCTCGCGCAGCGCCGGGACCTGACGGATCAGCTGGTACCGGGCGACCGAGACGGCCGGGGTGGAGGCGTACATCCGCAGCACCTCCTTGATGCCCCGGCAGACCACGTCCAGCGGGTGCTCCTCGGGCTCGGCGCTGGCCAGCAGGTCGGCCACCCGGACCAGGGTGTCGTCGTGGTCCGGGAAGATCGCCTCCTCCTTGGACCGGAAGTACCGGAAGAAGGTCCGCCGGGCCACGCCGGCGGCCGCGGCGATCTGGTCGACCGTGGTCTCCTCGTAGCCCTGCGAGGCGAACAGCTCCATCGCGGCGGTGGCCAGGTCCTGCCGCATCTGCTGGCGCTGCGCGGCCGCCCGGCGGCTGCCCGGGCCGCCCTCGGGGGCGCCGGAGGCGGGCCGGTCGGCGCCGCGCGGTCCGGCGGCGTGCTGCGGGGAGGCTGACTGAACCCGATCCATGCCCGGAACGCTACACGCCCCGGGCGCCGGAGCCGCCGGCCTTCCCCGGCGCACCGGTGCGACCGGGCCGGTCACCGCCGGTCTGGGCCAGCGGGCCGACACCGACCCCGGGCTCCAGCCCGGTCGTGCGGGCCCGTACGGCACCGCGCCGCCGGAGGCCGGCCCGCCCGGGACCGGCCCGCCCGCCGAGGGCGTGGTCACCGGCGCGCGTGGTCGCGGAACCCGCGGCCGGTCTTGCGGCCCAGGCAGCCCGCCGCGACCAGGTGCTCCAGCAGCGGCGCCGCCGCCAGGCCCGGCTCGCGGAACTCCTGGTGCAGCACCTTCTCGATGGTCAGCGAGACGTCCAGACCGACCACGTCCAGCAGCTCGAACGGGCCCATCGGGTACCCGCAGCCGAGCTTCATCGCGGTGTCGATGTCGTCCACCGTCGCGTAGTGCTCCTGCAGCATCCGCACCGCGTCGTTCAGGTACGGGAAGAGCAGCGCGTTCACGATGAAGCCGGCCCGGTCGCCGCACTCCACCGGGTGCTTGCGCACCTTGGTGCACAGCTCCAGCACGGTCGCGGTGACGTCCGGCGCGGTCAGCACCGTGGAGACCACCTCGACCAGCCGCATGGCCGGCGCCGGGTTGAAGAAGTGCATGCCGATCACGTCCTGCGGCCGCGAGGTGGCCGAGGCGCACGCGATCACCGGCAGCGAGGAGGTGGTGGTGGCGAGCACCGCGCCCGGCTTGACGATCTTGTCCAGGGTGGCGAACAGCTCGCGCTTGACCTCCAGGTCCTCGGCGACCGCCTCGACCACCAGGTCGACCCCGGCCAGCTCGGCGTACTGGCCGACCGGCGTGACCAGCGCCAGCGCCGCGTCCCGCTGCTCCTCGGTCAGCCGGCCCTTGGTCACCGAGCGCTCCAGCGACTTCGCCAGCTGCGCCTTGGCCTTCTCCGCCTTCTCCAGGCTGCGGGCGGCCAGCAGGACCCGGTACCCGGCCTTGGCGAACACCTCGACGATGCCGGTGGCCATGGTGCCCGAGCCGCAGACGCCGACGCTGTGCACCTCGCGGCCCGGCACCTTCGCCTTCGCCGGCCCGGTGGCGGCGTCGACCGCCCTGGACGAGCCGGGCGCCTCGTAGGTGTAGAAGCCGCGGCCGGACTTGCGCCCCAGCAGGCCGGCCGAGACCAGCTGGCCGAGGATCGGCGCGGGCGCGTGCAGCCGGTCCCTGGACTGCTCGTACATCGCCTCCAGGACGGTCCGGGCGGTGTCCACGCCGATCAGGTCGAGCAGCGCCAGCGGGCCCATCGGCAGGCCGCAGCCGAGCCGCATCGCGGCGTCGATGTCCTCGCGGGTGGCGTACTTCGACTCGTACATCGCGGCGGCCTGGTTCAGGTACGCGAAGAGCAGGCCGTTCACCACGAAGCCGGCCCGGTCGCCGGCCGCGACCGGCTCCTTGCCGAGGTCCCGGGCGAACGCGGCGGCGTCCTCGGCCACCTGCGGGCCGGTCAGCACGGTGCGGACCACCTCGACCAGCTTCATGGTGTGCACGGGGTTGAAGAAGTGCAGGCCGAGCACCCGCTCCGGGCGGCCGGTGGCGGCGGCGATCCGGGTCACCGAGAGCGCGGTGGTACCGGTCGCCAGCACCGTCCCGGGCGGGCAGATCCGGTCCAGCCGGGCGAAGACGTCCCGCTTCAGCTCCAGCTGCTCGGGCACCTCCTCGATCACCAGGTCGGCCTCGGCGGCGGCCTCCAGTGCGTGGCCGACCGAGATCCGGGCGAGCAGGGCGGCCCGCTCCTCCGCGGTGATCCGCTCCCGGGCCACCGCGTGCGCGGTGGCCTCCTCGATCCGGGCCAGCGCCCGGGCGGCGGAGTCCTCGTTGGCCTCGATGCCGATCACCCGGCGGCCGCTCTTCGCGACCGCCACGGCGACGCCGGCACCCATCGTGCCGAGGCCGACCACGGCGACCGTGGGGAAGGGACGCTCCATTGTCCTGACTCCTTGTCATGGATGGCCCGCGCGCGCTCCGGCGGACGCGCCGGCGGAGGAGGGTCCGCGCGCGGGGGCTGGGGAGATGACGGTTGCGGCCACCGCGCAGCCGCCGGTCCGCTCCGGCCGTGCTGCGGGTGTGCCGTGGTACTCAGGCGCTCGAGGTGAAGGAAGCGGCTCTGATACGAGGAGAGAGTCCGGCCCGCCGCGATCCGCGGCACCGGCCGGTGAAGGACGCACCGTCAACCGCCGCCCGCCCCGCGCGGAACCCGCGCGCCGGCGAACGGACCCCGTCGGTGCGGCTCCCGAAGCCCGACGGTGGTGCGTGCGGCCACTGTAGCGAAGTTACCGAGCAGTAGGAAGGGGGCGGAGGCCCGTCGGCGGAAATTCGTTCGGGGCGGCCGGGAGGCGTTCGCTAGGGTGGGCGGCGCGGGGGCGGCTCCGCGGCGTGCTTCCTTCTCCTTCACTGTAAATGAACCGAGTGCGCCCACTCTCCGCCCCCGCTTTGTCGTATCTCCGGGGGAGCACCAGTGACGAAGCGGACCACCACCACGCCCGACGACGGCCTCGACGCGCTGCTGCTGCGACGGCACGGTGCCGTGGTGGTCGAGGGCGGGGCGGCCGCGGGGGAGCCGGAGCCTTGGAGCGCCGAAGGGCTGGTCGTGCTGGAGGCCGACCTCGCCCAGCGCGGGTACGTCCTGACCAGGCCGCTGCGCGCCGCCCTCGCCCGGCTGCGGCCGGCCGCCCTGGCCGACGCGGGCGGCGCCCTGCTGCGCCGGATCGACGCCGCGCTCGGTGCCGACCGCCGGCACAAGCCGCTGTTCCGCCGCTTCCCCGAGGGGGTGCCGCGGCACGCCCACAGCCTCTACTCCGCGCACGTCCGGGCCTTCCTGCTGAACCAGCCCGGCCAGCCGTGCTGCTGCTGCGACCGCACCGGAGCCGAGGCCGGCATCGGTGCCCTCGCGCCCTGCGCCCACCTGCTCTGCGGCGAGTGCTACGAGGAGCTGGAGTCGGCCGGCGAGCGGCACTGCCCGCTCTGCGACGTCCCGATCGAGGAGCAGACGTACCTCCCGCTGGACGGCAAGGCCGTCCGCAACGCCGCCCGCGTGCACGCCGCCGACACCCTGCTGCGGCCGCTGCGGCTCGCCGAGGGCGACGACCCCGCCGCCGTCGCCGCCGCCGAGCTGCGCCGGCTGCTGGAGCGCCGCACCCCGCTGAACCCGCAGGACCGCGAGGACCTCGCGGTCCTGCTCCGGCACGCCCCCGCCGACCCGGCCGGCTGGCTGCCCGCCGACATCCCCGTCCGGGAGAGCCGCGCCACCGTCCTGGCCGCCCTGCTCCACCGCGACCGGGACGCCACCCGACCGCTGCTCGCCGCCCATCTCACCACCGCCACCGACGTGCTGCGGCTGATCTGGGCCTGGTCCGGCGCCGAGCCCGACCTGCTGCCCGCCACCGCCAAGGGCCTGCGGCTGCGCAACCTGCCCCGCCCGCTCCGCCGCGAGCTGCTCGCGGTCCTGGCCGCCCTCCCGCCCGGCACCCTCGCCGAGGACCTCGGCCGGCACCGCCAGGCCTGGCTTCGGGCCGGCGAACTGCTCCACCCCTACGAGCACGAGCGCCGCTTCCCGGGTGTGGCCGCAGCCTTCGCCGTGATCCGCCGGAGCGACCTCGACCTGCACGGCCTCGGCCCGCGGCTGCGCGGGGCCCCCGAACCGCTGCGGGTCCACGCGACCCCGGCCGGCCACACCCGGCTGGTCGTCACCACCTTCGCCGCCCGGGTCGAGCGCGCCCTCGACGACGGTGACGTGCCCGCCGCCGTCCGCCTGCTGGCCCGCCGCCCGGGCGAGCTGGTCCGCCGGCTGCACCACCTGCTGCGGGTGCACGCCTTCTGGGGCGCCGGCGAGCCGCTGCCCGCCGAACTCACCGAGGCGCTCCCGGCCGCCCTGCGCAAGGCCGCCCCCGGCCCGCTGCTCGGCGCGTACGGGCGGCTGCGCGCCCCGCGCGAGCTCGGCGAGCGCCGGCTGTACTTCCCGCGCGGGCGGGTCGCCCTGGCGCACGCCCGCGAGGACTGGGGCACCGAGGTCCCGGCCGCGCTCAGCGCACCCGTCTGCGCGCTGATCGAGGCCGAGCTGCTGCGCCGTGCCGGGCGCCTCGAGCGGTACGACCTGGCCGTCCTGGACGAGGGCCTGGCCGACCTGGTGGTCCCCTTCGCCGAGCGGGCGAGTGCGAAGACCCTGGTCGCCGTCCCGCGCGGCAGCGTCCAGCGGCTCCCCGACGGCAGCCGGATCCGGCTGTTCCTGCACTGGATGCAGACCCCGCGCCAGCGGGTCGACCTCGACCTCTCGGTCGCGCTCTACGACGACGAGTGGCGCTTCGCCGGCCTCTGCGACTACACCCACCTGGTCCTCGGCCGCCGCGCCGCCGTGCACTCCGGCGACTTCACCTCGGCCCCGCCGCCGCACGGCGCCACCGAGTTCGTCGACCTCGACCTGCCGGCCCTGGCCGCCGAGGGCGCCCGCTACGCGGTCACGGTCGTCTTCAGCTACAACGACGTCCCGTTCGAGGACCTCGCCGACGCCTTCGCCGGGTTCATGGCCCTGGACGCCTCGCCGGCGGCGAAGTACCGCAAGGAGGCCTTCGACCCGAAGGCCGTCCGCCAGCGGCTCGACCTGGCCGGCGACGCCAGGGTGTCGGTGCCGGTGATCGTCGACCTGGCGCAGCGCACCCACACCTGGACCGACCTCAACCTCGGTGCCTCCGGGGGCTTCCACAACGTCCACCGGCACCGGGACCGGATCGGCACCCTGGCCGCGGACGTGCTGGCGCACTTCGCCGAGGGCTCCCGGGCCACCCTCTGGGACCTCGCCGTGGCGAGCGCCGCCGCCCGGGCCGGCGAGGTGCTGGTGCGCGAGCGGTCCGGTACCGCGGTCCGGGCCTACCGCCGGGGCGCGGACGAGCCGGTGGCCGCCTTCGCCGAGCGGCTGCGCGGTCGGCACGAGCCCGACGAGCGGCGCGACGCGCCCGCCGGTGACACCGCCCTCGCGCTGGCCGAACGGCTCACCGGGGCACGGGCGTTGGCCGCCCTGGTGCACGCCGACGTGCCGGCTCCGGCGGGCCTCGGCGGGGAGCTCTACCGGCTCTACCCGGGCCGGTCGGACGAGGCGCCGGACACCCTGGTGCGGCTCACCGCGGGCGATGTGGTGGCGCTGTTCGCCCCGGAGGAGTGAACGGGCGGACGCGTGTCCACCCGAACCACCCGATAGGGGAGTTCCGCGCTCTTGACCGCCGGGGCAGCATGGAGACATGAGCACCGGAACCGTCGCCGGCCACGCCGAGCCCGCCGCCGAGCCGTCCGCGGGGCCCGCCGTCCAGGGCCCCGCCCCCGTCGGCGGCGCGCTCGGCGCCGTCGCCCCGTCAGCTGCTGACGTGTCG
>NZ_JBEYVJ010000078.1:0-28821 GCF_040643935.1 Kitasatospora sp. NPDC047058
GACGCCGGCCACCGGCCCGAGCAGCGGGATGCCGAGGTACTGGGCCATCGCCACCACGCCGACCTGGAGGGCGGAGGCATGCAGCACGAAGATCAAGCCCACCAGGCGTCCGCCGACGCCGCGTCGGCGAGCGCGCGCAGCTTGGCGACCGCCTCGGCCGGGTCCTCCGCCCCGTACACGGCCGAACCGGCCACGAAGACGTCCGCGCCGGCCTCGGCGCAGCGCTCGATGGTGCTCGCCGCGACGCCGCCGTCGACCTGCAGCCACAGCTCCAGCCCGTGCTTGTCGATCAGCTCCCGGGTACGGCGGATCTTCGGCAGCATGATGTCGAGGAAGGCCTGCCCGCCGAAGCCCGGCTCGACCGTCATGATCAGCAGCATGTCCAGCTCGGGCAGCAGGTCCTCGTAGGGCTCGATCGGCGTGCCCGGCTTGAGCGCCATCGAGGCGCGGGCGCCCTTGGCCCGGATCTCGCGGGCGAGCCGGACCGGCGCGGCGGCGGCCTCGACGTGGAAGGTGACGGAGCCGGCGCCGGCCTCGACGTACTGGGGGGCCCAGCGATCCGGGTCCTCGATCATCAGGTGGCAGTCGAGCGGGATGTCGGTGGCGCGGGCCAGCGACTCCACGATCGGGACCCCCAGCGTCAGGTTGGGCACGAAGTGGTTGTCCATCACGTCGACGTGCAGCCAGTCCGAACCCCTGACGGCCTCGGCCTCGTCGGCGAGCCGGGCGAAGTCCGCGGACAGGATGCTGGGGTTGATCTGCGCCATTACCGATGCCTTCGAACGAGGGGTCCGGTGCCGGGAGCGGGCACCTCGCCCCATCATCTCGCGGGGAACGGGCCCGACCGAAACCCGGCCCGTCCGGTCCGCGGGACGCCGCCGTGACCCTCATCACACCCGGGGCGGGGTTACCGCGACCGCCGCCGTGGTCATCAGCCCTGTGCAGCGCCCGTGTCGGCCCGCCGCCGGCCCCCGGCCCGCACGACGCCACCCGCCCCGCCCGCTCCGCGCACACGCACCACCGACCCCGGCACCACACAACCCGCACCGCACCTCCGCACCTCCGTACCACGCACCGCCCCCACTCCCGGCACCGACGACGCCCCGCGCACTCCGTGCCCGCCCGAGGAAGGCCTTCCGTTGACCGAACTGGTCCATCCCGCCCGCGCCCTGTGGTGGCTCTTCGAGCCGGTGCACGCCGTCACCTACTTCTCCCCCGAGGGCCGCGCCGCCTTCGAGGCCGCCGGGCTGCGCGGCTCCTGGCGCGGCTACTTCGGCGGCCGGTCCGCTCCGCTGGGCGCGGTGGAGGCGCCGCCGGTGATCGCCGCGTTCTTCAACTTCGCCCCCGCCATGGTCGAGCGCGCGCTGCCGGAGCTGTGGAAGCACGCCGGCCCGGAGGCCGTCCTGGCCGCCCGGATCGACGGCGCCTCGACGACCCTCGCGCGGCTGCTGGAGCACGTCGACCCGGAGCAGGTCGAGCTGGCCGCCGACCTGCTGGAGCGGGCCGTCGCCCGGCTGGACTGCGCCGGCCGGGTGCTGGCCGCCGCCAACGCGGTGCTCCCCCGCCCGGCCGGGGTGCACGGGCGGCTCTGGCAGGCCGCCACCGTGATGCGCGAGCACCGGGGCGACGGCCACGTCGCCGCGCTGGTCTCGGCCGGGCTGGACGGCTGCGAGGCGCTGGTGGTGCGGTGCGCGCTGGACGTCCGCCGCGAGGCGCTGCAGCCGTTCCGCGGCTGGACCGACGACGAGTGGGACGCGGCCACCGCCCGCCTGGCGGAACGCGGTTGGCTGACCGAGCGCGGCACGATCACCGAGTCCGGGCGGATCCGCCACCAAGCCCTGGAGGCCGCGACCGACCTGGCCGCCGCCCGCGTCTGGGAGAACCACCCGCGCGCCGAACTCGACCGGCTCGCCGCCGCGCTCAAGCCGATCTCGGCGCTCTGTCGCGGCGCGCTGCCCCCGGTCAACCCGATCGGGCTGCCCGCCAGCACCACCTGACCGCGCCGCCCGAGGTCACGTACCGCCGGGGGCCACGTACCACCGGGGTCACGTACCGCCGGGGTCACGTACCGCCCGGGACGGTCCCCTCCGCCCCGGGCGGGCCGAGCACGATCCCCCGGCCCGCGTAGAACCGGTCGAACTGCCGCCACGGCACGTGCGCGTAGGCCTGCGACACGCCCGCGAAGCCGGACGGGTTGTGGATCACCAGCGCCGTGCCCGTGGTGCCCACGGCCAGCACCAGGTGCCCGCCGCGCCGTTGGGGGTCGGGCCCCTCCGGGTCGCGGATCGCCGGGTGCACCGACAGCATCACCAGCCGTCCGCCGGCCACCTCCGCGGCCACCTCCCCGGGCGTCAACTCACGGGCCTGCGCGGCCAGTCCCCACCGCTCGCGGACGTACCCGGCGAACGGCGTGTGGATCAGGCCGCGCAACCGCTCGCCGTCCCGTTCGTACGCGCCGGCCTCCAGGCACTCCGCGGCCAGCTTCATCGCGGTCGGCGCCACGCCCCACCAGTGGTCCAGCGCCATCCGCAGGCAGGCCACCCCGCAGAGCCGCCACGACCAGTACTCGTACTCCTCCGGCGTGGCCGCCCCCGACTCGCCCCAGCGCGGGTCGTCCGCCGCGCTCACCGCGCCGCCCACGATCTCCCGCACCAGCCCCGGCGACTCCCACTGCGCGTAGTACGGCACGTCGTGCACCACGGCCGCGCCGCCGCCGCTCTCCTGCTCCTCGACCGTCCCCATCCCCCGACGCTCTCACGCCCGCCGGTCACAGCCGTCCCGCGACACTCCTGTCCCACGGGCCTCTTCCCCGTCCGTCCCCCGTCCCCGCCCGGGCGCCGCCCCGTCCCCCGGCCCCCGCCGTCGGGCTGTCGGACCCGCCCGCTAGGGTCGGTCCGGGTCACCAAGATCAAGGACGTCGACACGGGGGGCGGGCATGGGCATCGAGCAGGACTGGGACGCGCGCCTGCAACTCACGCCCGAGCAGCTGCCCGCGGGGCTGACACACCGGCCCAGCCGGGAGTTCCTGCTCCACGAGGGCCTGCCCGAAGCCGTGGCCTTCCTGGACTTCTACGCCCTCGACGCGCCCGTCCTGGAGCCCTTCACCCCCGAGGACGGTGCCGGCGCAGGCCGGGACGGCACCGGCGCGGACGGTGACGGCGGGGAGCTGCTGTTCGTCCTCGGCGAGACGACCTACACCGCCCACACCGCCATCGCGGGCGACGCCGTCGTCCTCGACGGGGTGACCGGCGAGGTCCTCCTCGCCTCCCGCCGCCGCGGCTCGCTCCGCCGGGACGTGCTCGCCACCGGGCTGCCCGCCCTGGTCGAGCTGATGCGCGAGGTCGACGCGGTGGCGCTGGCGGCCGAGGAGCCGGAGGCGATCGAGGGGGCCCGCGGGCCGGCGGTCGTCGCGGAGGTGGTCGAGGTGGTCCGGGCGCGGCTGCGCGCGATCGACCCGGCGCTCTTCGAGGCGTACGGCGACGCCGTCCCCCCGCACTGGGAGACGGCGCTGCTGGTCCGCTCGCTCGCCTGGGGCGCGCTGCCCGGCGGGCCGGGCGCGCTCGCGTACGAGGTCGGGCCGGAGCTGGTCGCCGACCTCGCCGCGCTCGCCGCCGACGGGCGGGTCCGCCGCTTCCGTCCGGAGGAGCTGCCGGCCGGGCTCACCCACGCACCGACCCGTCGGCTGCTGACCGAGATCGGCCTGCCGCTCGGCGGTGCGATGCTGGGCGTCCACGCGGACGGCCCGCTGATCACCATGGCCGAGGCCTACCCCGACTACTTCGCCCCCGCCGACGGCCCCGCCCCCGACCCGCAGAAGTGGGAGCGGGACCACCAGCGCCACCACCTCGCCCTGGCCGGCTGGCCGCACGACCTGGAGATCGCCCTCGACGGCGCCACCGGCCGCGTGGAGCTCCCGGCCTGGAACGACCCCGGCATACCCGAGGCCTACCTCAACCGGGACGTCTCCGCCCTCGTCTACGCCGTCTGGACGTGCGAGCGGCTGCGCGCCGAACGGCGGTGGTGGGACTACGGCCGCGCCAAGGACGTCTGGCAGGTCTTCGACCCGGCGGCACTCCTCGACGGCGTGGCCGTGGGCGTGGTCGCGGCGCTCGACCCGGAGGCGTTCGCCGGCCCCGACCACTCCTGGCAGCTCCTCGCCGACGACGACCACATGGGCGGCCTGCTTTAGGGGGTCTCGGCGGCCTCGGTGACCTCGGCGGCCCCGGCCTCGGCCCCGGCCTCCTCCGCGGGGGCGGCGGCCGCCTTCGAGCGGTAGGCGAACCGGTCCGCCGCGCGGCGCCCGCGGCGCTCGATCGGCAGCGAGCCGGTGGCCCCGGCGAGCCCGAACGGCGGCATGTCGAAGTAGATCGCCTCGTAGGAACCCTCCGGCGCGACGTACGTCTCGTGCCAGAGCCCGACGTGCTGCCGGGTCTTCCCGGCCTTCAGCTTGCGGTTGACGATGCCCCAGGCCTTGCGGTGGAAGGCGTCCGGCGCGGCGGCGTACCGGTAGAGCTTCTCCTTGGACTCCCAGTACTGGACCACGTAGTAGGTGCGCGGCGAGGCGGTCAGCAGGACGCGCCCGCGCAGCCCGCGGGACGGGTCCTCGGCCAGCTCCTGCAGCATCCGGAACATGGCCAGCATCACCGGCCCCCAGTGGTGCACGGCCCAGAAGCGGTTGATGCGCATCCCGATCAGCAGCACCACGGTGTCGCCGGTGGCGGCCGCGGTGGTGTGGCCCGGAATCGGTTTCGCTGACACGTCTGCCTCCAGCTGTCCCCTCGCCCTATGTAAGCGGTGATTACATCAGCGGCCGACAGTCCGGTCAAGGCTCCGCGCAAGCTCAAATACCCACCGGTTACGGCCGGTTGGCGATCCCTTGGCCGAAGGTGTCCAGCACCTGCACGGCCAGCTCCTCCGCCTTCTCCGGCGGCAGGTACCCGTCGATGATCATCTGTGCGAGCCCGTACACCAGCGCCTGCCCGGCCAGCCCGACCAGCTCCGGATCCCCGGGCTTCAGCAGGCCCGCCTCCTGGTCCGCGACGATGAAGCAGGTGAGCGCCGCGTCGATCCCGGACAGCCGCTCCCGCAACTCCGGCTGCCAGGACGACGCGAACACCCGCGACCGGAGCAGCTCGAACCGGTGCGGGTGGCGCAGCACGTACCGGACGACCCCGAGCCCGACCGCCCGCATCGCCGACCGCCCGTCCCCCTCCCCGGCCGCGGCCAGCTGCCACCGCGCGAAATCGGCCAGCACCCGGTCCGCCAGGGCCGTCAACAGGGCCTGCCGGTCGGCGAAATGCCGGAACGGCGCCCCGGCCGACACCCCCGCCCGGCGGGCCACCTCCCGCATCCCGACCGCGTCCGACCCGGCCTCGTCCAGTACCTCGAGCGCCGCTGTGACCAGCGCCTCGGGCAGCGAACCGTGGTGATAACTGCCCCGCCGGGCCGGCCTCTCCGTCATGGCAGCAAGTGCTACCACAGCTCGCCGGGGCAGGCGCCGCGCTCCGCTGCCGGGGCGGCGGGCGGCGGGGCAGCAGGGCGGCGGAAAACCTCTGGCGGATCACCGGGACCGGCGCTAGGCTCGCCCGCGATGACGACTTCCTCCCTCTCGCGATTGGGGGCCCGTTCCGCGCAAGGTGAGTGCTGATGCCCACTCACACCGCGAACGGGGATTCCCGACTGTCCTTCTGGCTGCGCGTGCGCGAGTTCGCCGTGCCGCCCTCCGTGATCGAGACTGCGACCGCCCGCCGATCCGTCGGGGACTGGGCGGGGGCGTGCGCCGCCGCCGGTTTCGACGCCGATGTCGACCTGCGTACCGTGACCCGCACCCGGGGCCGGGCGCTCGCCGCGCAGGTCCGGGCCGATCTGCGCCGGCTGGCTCCCGACCTGCTGCGCTGGCACCTGCCGAGGATCGCTCCCGACGGACTGCTGCGCCCGGGCCTGACCGTCACGCTCGCGCGGTACGACACCGGCGCGGGCGACCGGGCCGGCCCGGTGCACCTGGTGGCCCGGACGCCGCCGGCCTGGGCTGACGGCGGCCAGCGGGTCAGCCTGGCGCTGTGGGACGGCTCCCGCGGCGACCCGGGCACCCGCCTCCATCCGCACCCCCGCCCCAACCGACGGTTCCGCCTCGACCTGCACCGCCATCTGTGGGACGCGCAGCGCTCCGGTGAGCTGCGGGTCCGCTCCGGGGCGGACCGGCCACCGGAAGGTGACATGCCGGCGGAGGGTCCGGACGCCCTAGGGGCGCTGCCCCTGCCGCAGCACTGGGCCGTCGGCCGGTGGGCGGCCGAGGCGCGCCTCCTGCTCCACGCCGAGGGCCGGACGGCCGGCCCCGTCGCCGTCCGGCTGGGCGGCCGGCACCGGCTGGTACTGGACCTCGGCGCGGCCCCGGACCCGACCCCGGACATCGACCTGGACCTGGACCTGGACGCGGACCGGAGCGCGGACGGACCCGTCGGCGGACTGCCCGGCCTGCGCCGGGCGCCGGCCGGCGCCGCCGCGCTGCCGGTCCTCCCCGACGCGGCGACCTGGGTGCTGCCCGACCTCGAACTGCTCCGCACCGGCGCGATCGGGGCCGACCGGCTGCATCCCCTGGTCGCCGCGGCCCTGGCGCCGGACCACGGGCCGACCGGACCGGCCGCGGGGCTCCCGGCCGCCGACGCGGCCGGGCCGCGGTTCGTCGACTGCCGGGGCGCCCGGCACCGGATCGGGCTGGTCGACGGCGTCCTGTCGCCGCTGGACCACGACCCGGCCGAGCTCCGCCGCGAGGAGCTGCTGGCCGCCCTGGGCGGCACGCCGCTGCCCTGTCTGCAGGCCGTCGACCAGGCGCACCGCCGGCCGGAGTGCCTCAGCGGGGTCCGCGAACGCCTGGACCACGGCGACACCGCCGGTGCGCTGGCCGTCGTCGAGGGCCTGCTCGGCCCCGGCGCGGTGCTGCGCAGCGGCGCCCTCCAGGACGAACTGCAGGCGGCCGCGGAGCGGCGGGTCCTCCACGGGCTGTTCCGGGCCGGCCTGGTCGAGCCCGGCCTCGTCCCCGGACCGGTCCCGCGGCCGCCGCAGGTCTGGGCCCGCAACCACAGCCGCAACCGCAACGGCTCCCGCCGGCGTCACGCCACCTTCCGCTGACCTCCCGCGCCCGTCGCGCGGCGCACCGTCATGCCCGTCCACGAACCCCCGAGGTGATCGAACATGCCCACGTCCACCCTGCCCGCACCCACGTCCGCGCCTGCCCTGCCCGCACCCGCACCCGCACCTGCGCCTGCGCCTGCGCCCGCCCAACTCGACGTGGCCGGCGCCCTGTCGGCCCTGCTGCGCGACACCACCACCGAGCCGCGTGACGACGTCCAGCTGGAGGCCCTGACCCTCGCCGTGGCCGCCGACCTCCCGGTGCTGCTCTGGGGCGAGCCCGGCATCGGCAAGACCGCGGCGCTCACCCAGCTCGCCGCCGCCCTGGACCTCCCGCTGACCACGGTGATCGCCAGCGTGCACGAGCCGTCCGACTTCTCCGGGCTGCCGCTGCTCGGCGACGATCCCGCCGAACAGGGCGTCCCGATGGCCCCGCCGGACTGGGCGGTCCGGCTGGTCCGGTCCGGCCGGGGGCTGCTGTTCCTGGACGAGCTGTCCACCGCCCCGCCGGCCGTCCAGGCCGCGCTGCTCCGCCTCGTCCTGGAGCGGCGGATCGGCTCCCTGCAACTGCCGCCCGGGGTCCGGATCGTGGCCGCGGCCAATCCGCGCGCCTCGGCGGCGGACGGCTGGGAGCTGAGCCCGCCGCTGGCCAACCGGTTCGTCCACCTGCAGTGGACGCACGATCACGAGGTCGTGGTGCGCGGCCTCGGCGGCACCTGGCCCCGGGCCACCCTGCCCCGGCTGGACCCGGAACGGCTGCCGGAGGCGGTGGCCTTCGCCCGCCGGGCGGTGTGCGGACTGCTCACCGCCCGCCCCGCGCTGGTGCACCGGCTGCCGAGCAACGAGAGCCGCCGGGGCGGCGCGTGGCCGTCGCCCCGGAGCTGGGACATGACGCTCTCCCTGATCGCCTTCGCGACCGCGGCCGGCTCCTCCCGGGAGGTCCTCTCCCTGCTGGTCCGGGGCACCGTGGGGGACGGCCCCGGCCTGGAGCTGCTGGCGAGCCTGGACCGGATGGACCTCCCCGACCCCGAGACGCTGCTCGCCGACCCGGCGGCCGCCGACCTGCCCGAACGGGGGGACCTGCGGCAGGCCGTGCTCGACGGCGTGGTGGCCGCGGTGCGCGAACGCCCGGAGCGGGCCCGCTGGGACGCGGCCTGGGCGCTGCTGGTCCGGGCGCTGGAGACGGGCGCCCCGGACCTCGTGGTCGTCCCGGCCACCACGCTCGCCTCGCTGCGGCGGGAGGACTGGGACGTCCCGGCGTCGATCGAGACGCTCGCCGGGGCGGTGACCCTGTCCACGCGGGCGGACCGGGCGGCCGACCGGGTCGCGGCGGTCGCCGCCAAGGCGGGCCGGTGAACCCGGACACGACGGTGCGCCCGGGCCCGGCGGTGCGCCCGGGCCCGGCAGTGCGCCCGGCGGCAGCGGCGGGCCCCGGGGCGCTCGACCGCGAGAAGCTCTTCGCCGCGCGGCTCTGTGCCGCCCGGGCCCGGCCCTACCTGGCGACCGCGCTGTTCGCCCTGCACCCCGTCGAGTCCCGGCACGTCCCGACGATGGCCGTCGACCGGCACTGGCGCTGCTACGTCTCGCCGGCGTTCGTCGCCCGCACGCCGGTGGAGGACCTCGCCGCCGTCTGGGTGCACGAGGTGTCGCACCTGCTGCGCGACCACCACGGCCGCAGCGACCGGGTGGCCCGCGAGCGCGGTCTGACCGGCCCGGCGGACCGCCTCCGGATGAACATCGCCGCGGACTTCGAGATCAACGACGACGCGTTCGGCGACGGGCTGGTCACGCCCCGGGACGCCGCCCTGCCGGAGGTGTTGGGGCTGCCGGACGGCCTGCTGATGGAGGACTACCTGCGCCGGTTCCGGCTCGGGCAGCACACCGAACTCCTGGCCTGGCTGGACTGCGGCAGCGGTGCCGACGGGCTCGACCGGGAGTGGGACCTCGGCCCGGACGGCGCGCACGGGCTCAGCGCGCAGGAGCGGGACGCCGTCCGGTTCCGGGTGGCGCAGGGCATCACCGGCCGGCCGGGGTCGGCCTCGAAGGGGTGGCGGCGCTGGGCCGAGGAGGTGTTCCACCCGCCGCAGCCGTGGCGGGAGTTGCTGGGCGCCGCGGTCCGCTCGGCGGTGTCCGGTGCCGGCGCGGGCGAGGACTACAGCTACGGCCGCCCCGCGCGGCGCTCGGCGGCGCTGCCCGGGGCCGTGCTGCCGAGCCTGCGGCGCAGGCCGCCCCGGGTCGCGGTGGTGGTCGACACCTCCGGCTCGGTCAGCGACGCCGAACTGGGCAGCGCGCTGCTGGAGGTGACGGCGATCTCCCGGGCCGTGGGCGGCCGGCGCGACCTGGTCACCGTGCTGCCCTGCGACGCGGCGGCCCGGGTCGTGCACCCGCTCTGCCGCGCGGAGGGGATCCCGTTGGTGGGCGGCGGGGGCACCAACCTGCGGGCGGGCTTCACCAGGGCCCTCGGCCTGCGGCCCCGGCCGGACGTCCTGGTGGTGCTGACCGACGGCCAGACCCGCTGGCCGGACTCCCGGCCGCCGTGCCGGACGGTCATCGGCCTGTTCCCGCGGCGGTCCGGAATCCCGTCCTGGGCCGAGGACGATCCCGACTACCGGCCGGACCTGCCGCCGGAGTGGGCGCGGGTGGTGGAGATCGGGTCCGCCTCCGGATGAGCCCCGCCGCAGCAGCCCCGCCGGACGGGGCGGGGCCGGCGGGGGCCGGGCACCGTACGCACCCGGCCCCGGCCCCGCCCCGGCGGGGTTGGTCGGACGGGCCTACCAGGCGTAGTCCTCCGGGGCCGGCTTGTGGCCGGGGAAGAGCTCGTCCAGCCGGTCCAGCGTCTTCTGGTCGAGCTCGACGTCGAGCGCGGCTTCCGCCGTGTCGAGGTGGGCCAGGGTCCGCGGGCCGACGATCGGCGCGGTGACGGCGGGCCGGCCGAGCAGCCAGGCGAGACCGAGGACGGCCGGGTCCAGGCCGAGCTCGTCGGCGAGGTCCTCGTAGGCCTGGATGCGCTCGCGGTTGGCGTCCAGGATCTGGCCGGCGTGGCCGCTGACCCCGCGTACGGCGAGGCCCTCGCGCTCCTTGCGCAGGACGCCGCCGAGCAGGCCGCTGCGGAGCGGACCCCAGGGCAGCAGGCCGAGGCCGTAGTGCTGGAGCGCGGGGATGACCTCCAGCTCGACCGTGCGGTCGATCAGGTTGTAGAGGGACTGCTCGCTGACCAGTCCGAGGAAGTGCCGGGCCCGGGCGGCCTCCTGGGCCTGGGCGAGGTGCCAGCCGGCGAAGTTGCTGGAGCCGACGTAGATGACCTTGCCCTGGGCGACCAGGACCTCCATCGCCTGCCAGATCTCCTCCCAGGGCGTGTCGCGGTCGATGTGGTGCATCTGGAGGAGGTCGATGTGGTCGGTGCCGAGACGGCGCAGGCTGGCCTCCACGGCCCGCCGGACGGCGAGCGCGGAGAGCCGCCCCTCGTTGGGCCAGTCGCCCATCGGCGCGTACGCCTTGGTGGCGAGCACGGTCCGCTCGCGGCGGCCGCCGCCCTGGGCGAACCATCTGCCGATGATCTCCTCGGTGCGGCCCTTCAGGTTTCCTTCGCTGTCGCGGCCGTAGGCGTTGGCGGTGTCGAAGAAGTTGATGCCCCGGTCGTGGGCGCTGTCCATGATCAGGTGGGCGTCCGACTCCTCGGTGTGCGGGCCGAAGTTCATGGTGCCCAGGCAGAGTCGGGAGACGGTCAGGCCGGTGCGGCCGAGGTGGGTGAACTCCATGCCGCCCACCTTCGGCCGCGCTGCCACCGCTGTCCAGCACATTCCGCCGGGCAGGCCTGCACCGGGCGAAGATCGTCCGAAACCGGCCAGGCGCCGCCGGCCCGGACACGGCCTCCGACCGCGCACGGTCCCGTGCGCCCCACTCGCACCGCGCCTGAAGGGAGCTGACGACGCGCCGGGTCTACCGGGGGTGCGCCGCCGGGCGGCGGCTGCCGGGCACCAGGAGCCAGAGCAGCCAGGCGCCGGTGCCGAGGATCAGCATGTTGACGGCGATCTGCCACGGGGCTTCGCCGAAGCCCGTGTCCCAGCCGCCGAGCCACGCCTCCATCAGCGAACCGGTCAGGAACCAGAGGCCCAGGTCCGCGAGGACCACCGCCGCCCACACCGCCATCGGGTGCCAGCGCGGCCAGGGCACCGCGTGCAGCACGGCGAGCACGGCCGTGGTGCCGAGGGCGATCGGCAGCAGGTCGTCCCGCACCAGGTCCAGGTAGTTCCACGGCAGGGCGGTGCCGGTGATCCAGATCAGGGCGAAGCTCCCGATGAAGCGCACCAGCACGGCCGCCGCCACCTGCGGAGCCGACCGGTCGGGGGCCGGTGCCACCGCGGTCGGCGCCGCGGCCGGCGGTCCGGGGAACGCCCCGGGGTGGGCGGCCGGCCCGAACGACGGCACCGGCGGCACCACAACCGCCTGCGGCACCGGCGCGGTCGGCGGCAGCGCACCGGCCTGCGGCACCGCAACGGCCTGCGGCACCGGCGGTGTCGCCGGAGCCCCCGCCCCGCCCTGGGCCGGGACCCACACCGCGCCGCCCGCCGCGACGTCCGGCGCCGTCGGCACCGGCGGACCGAACGCCCCCGCGCCGGCCCCCGCCGCGGCCCCCGTCCGCGCCACCGCGTCCAGCGCCGCCAGCGCCTGCTCCGCCGACGCCCGCTGCGCCGGGTCCTTGGCCAGCAGCGCGGCCAGCAGCGGCGCCAGCGCGCCCGCGCGGACGGCCGGTCGCGGCTCCTTCGTCACCACGGCCACGCACAGCGCCCCGAAGGTGTCCCCGCTGAACGGCATCTCGCCCTCGACCGCCGCGTACAGCGTCGCGCCGAGCGACCAGAGGTCGTTGGCGGGCGCCGCCGGCCTCCCCTCCAACTGCTCGGGGGCCATGTAGGCGGGCGTGCCGATGACCGTGCCGGTGCGGGTCAGCGCCGTGGTGGCGTCGGCCATGTGCGCGATGCCGAAGTCGGTCAGGATCACCCGCTCGCCCATCAGCAGGACGTTGTCCGGCTTGAGGTCACGGTGGACGATGCCCGCCGCGTGGGCCTGCCGGAGCGCCTTGACCATCGCCACGCCGATCTCCGCCACCCGCGCCACCGGCAGCGCGCCGTCGCGGGCGATGACGGTGCCCAGCGAGGCCCCGGTGACGAACTCCATCACGATGACCGGCGCGCCCTCGTGCTCGGCCACGTCGTGGACGGTGATGATCCCGGGGTGGTTGAGCCGGGCGGCGGCCCGCGCCTCGCGCAGCACGCGCTGGACGAGCTGCTCGCGCTCGGCCTCGGTGACGCCCTGCGGGATCAGCACCTCCTTCACGGCGACGTCGCGCCCCAGGGTGGTGTCCCAGCCGCGCCAGACCCGCCCCATGCCGCCCTGGCCGATCAGCTCCTGGAGCTGGTAACGACCCCCGACCAGTGCCCCGTTCACCCCTGTCACGGGGCTCACCCTAGCGCCACGGCCCCGTGCCGGGACTGGCGCCCCGTCAAATCGGTTCCGCCCGCGGGCAGGCGCCACGTACCGTGGGCACGCCGACGGTCCCGACGCCGGCGCGTCCGTGCCGGCCCGAAGCGTCGTGCCCGCACAACCGCACCCGAAGAACAGGACGAGCACCGTGCAGCACCTCCACGGCTGGGCCGACGAGCGGTTCGGCGCCGTCGCCGACGCCTTCGCCCGCAACCACGCCGACTTCCCCGAACTCGGCTCCGCGGTGACGGTGTTCGCCGGCGGGCGGAAGGTCGCCGAGCTGTGGGGCGGGGTGGCGGACGAACGCACCGGGCGCGCCTGGCAGGCGGACACCCTCGTCCCGGTGTTCTCCTGTGCCAAGGGCCTGGTCGCCGTCTGCGCCCACCTGCTGGCCCAGCAGGGCCGGCTGGACCTGGACGCCCCGGTGAGCCGCTACTGGCCGGAGTTCGCGCAGCACGGCAAGGAGGCCGTCACCTGCCGGATGGTGCTCGGCCACCGCGCGGGCGTCCCCGCCCTGGACGCGGTGCTCGGCTTCGAGGAGATCGCCGCCTGGACGCCCGTCGTCCGCGCGATCGAGGCGCAGCAGCCGCTCTGGGAGCCCGGCACGACGTACGAGTACCACGGCCACGTGCTGGGCTTCCTGGTCGGCGAGGTGATCCGGCGGATCACCGGCCTCACCCCGGGGGCGTTCTTCCGCAAGGAGATCGGCGGGCCGCTCGGCCTGGACGCCTGGATCGGCCTGCCCGGCACCGAACTCGGCCGGCTGGCCCGGCTGGCGGAGGCCGAGGGCCGCCGCCCGATGCCCGGCCCCGAGCACCTGCTGACCCGGATCGTCACCATGAACGGTGCGCTGGTCTTCCCCGGGCTGGACGAGCCGCACGGCTGGAACGACCCCGACCTGCACGCGATCGAGCTGCCCGGCGCGGGTGCCGTCGCCTCCGCGACCGGCCTGGCCGGCCTGTACGCGGCGGCCGTCACCGGGCTGGACGGCGGCGAGCGCCTGCTCTCCCCCGCCACCATGACCGACGCCCTCCGCGAACTCTCCTCCGGCGCGGGCTTCCTGGGCTTCGACATGGGTGCCCGCTGGGGCTCCGGCGTGCTGCTGGAGTCGCCGTCCTTCCGTCCGATGCTCGGCGCCCGCAGCTTCGGCAACGACGGCGCCGGCGGCCAGTTCGCCTTCGGTGACGACGAGTTCGGCGTCGGCTTCGCCTACGTCGCCAACCGCATGATCGGCCACGGCGACGCCCGGGCCAACCGCCTGGTCGACGCGGTCCGCGCCTCCCTCGGCGGCTGAGGCCGGGACCGGGACAGCCGGAGGGGGACGTCGGACGCCGGCGTCCCCCTCCGCTTCGCACGACCGCCAGGCCCACGGCGGCCCGTGCGCTCAGCCGCCCGCGGCGTCGGCAGCGGGCCGCCGCCAGCCGTTCCCAACTGCCCCATCGGGCAACGTTCTTCGCCTCCTCCGGCAGTCACCGGCGCTGTCATTGACACCCGAAGTTGGTCTAGTCCACCGTGGGGGAACCTCCCTCACCCCCCTGCCGCCCCGGCCGGCCGCGCCTCCGCGCGCGCCCCACCGCCGGCGGCCGGTCACGGACGACCCACGACCGCCCACCGAACGGAGAACCGGCATGCGCAGAATCTGTCTGGCCCTGCCCACGAACCGGCCCTGCGCCGACACGATCGCGGCGATCGGCGACGAGGCGGCGTACGCGGCCGGGCGGTTCGGCGCCGAGGTCCACCTGCTGGTCCTGGACTCCTCCGACACGCCGTCCCGCGCCGAACACGCCCGCGCCGCCCGGGCATTGACCCCGGTGCCGGGCGTCACCGTCCACCACCTGGACGAGGAACAGCAACGCGCCTTCCTCCGCACGGTGATCCACCGCTCCGGAGCCCCCGGACCGGACGACCTGCTCGACCTGATGCTCCCGGACACCGTCTCCTACGGCGCCTGCACCAACCGCGCCTTCCTCCTCGCCACCGCCCTCGGCTGCACCTCCGTCCACCGCCGCGACTCCGACAGCACCTACCAACTCCTCCACGGCGAACCCGTGTTCCCGATCCACCACGAACTGCTCACCCTCGGCAGACGCGCCGCCGACGCCGCCGCCGACGTCTCCACGAGCGAGCTGCAGCCGGCCGACGCCGAGAAGCCGGTGTCGCTGGTCGGCGGCTCGTTCATCGGCGAACTCTCCGTCGACGTCGGCGAGATCAGGGAGCTGGACCCGCAGGTCTACCACGACGTGGTGAGCCTGTGGGCCCCGCCGGTCTGGTCGGACGAGCAGAAGCAGGAGCTGGTGGAGGCGTCGTTCACCGGCGGCGGCACCGAGCCGTTCACCCACGACCGGTCGGTGCTGGGCGCGCCCGACATCTGGCGGGTGGACATGTGCAACATCGCGCTCGACCACGAGGTCTACGAGCGCGTCCCACTGCCACCGGCGACCGAGACCCTCGGCAGCGACTACTTCCTGCTGCACGTCGCCCTCGACGCCACGCTGCCCGGGGTCGTGCACAACCGCCACATCGTGAACCACTACACCCCCGGCCGGCGGACCGGCCCCGGCTTCACCGCGTACCAGCTGCGCTTCACCAGGTTCCTGCTCTCCATGCTCTACCTCCACCCCGTCTACGGCGAGATGATCGCGACCGGCGCCGCCCTGCTGGACGAGCGGCACCGCGTGCGGGCCGACGCGATCCTGGACGCGGTGCGGCGCAGCGCCGGCCGGGACCGCGCGGAGAACGTCCGGCGACTGGACGTCCTGGACCGCGGCTACCGCGAACTCGGCGGCAGGTACGCCGAGTTCGCCGACCACCTGGCACCCCGGCGGGCGCAACTGCTGGACGAGGCTCAGGCGGACGCCGAGTCGTTCGCCAGGCTCATCGAGGCATGGGGCCCACTGGTGAAGGCCGCCCGCGACACCGCCGCCCCCGGCACCACCGCCCGCGACAGCGCCGCCCCCGGCGCCGGGGACTCCGCCCCCGCAGGGTCCGCCGTCAAGGGGTCGGAGTAGATGCCCGGCGACCTCGACCTCACCTTCCGCCGGCTGGCCGAGGCCGACTGGGACACCGTGGTGGAGCTGGAGGCCGCCGCCTACGCCGCGGACGGCCTCTCCGAGGGCGGGGCGTCCCTCCGGGCCCGGGGCCGCTCCTCCCCCGACACCTGCTACGTGGTGGAGCACGGCGGCCGGGTCATCGGCTACCTGCTGAGCCTGCCGTACCCCCTCTACCGCTGCCCGGAGCTCGGCACGGTGGAGCCCGCCGCCCCGCCGGCCGACGATCCGCCCCGCAACCTCCACGTCCACGACCTGGTCATCGCCGAGGAGTGGCGCAGCAGGGACGTCGCCCTGCGGTTCATGCGCCACCTCCGGGAGGAGGCGCGGGGCGGGGGCTTCGAGCGGATCTCGATGGTGGCGGTGCGGCGCAGCGACATCCTGCTCGGCATGCTCGGCTACCGCCGCCACCGCGAGGTCGCCGTCCCGGCGTGCTACGGCGGGCGCGCGGTCTACATGTCGATGGCGGTCTGACGCCCGGTCACCTCCTTCGAAACGGCGGCGCCGGCCGGGCCGGGTCCCTTCCGCTGCCGCCCGCCGCCCTCCCGGCCGCCCCAGGCGCGCGCCTCACCCCACGATGCGCGGCAGGGTCACCCGCACCCACTCCTCCGGCTGCGACAGGTGCGGAGCGTGACCGCCGCCCTCGTACAGATGCCGCTCGGCCTTCGGCAGCGCGAGGTCGATCATGTCCAGCACCTCGCCGTACAGCGGCGCGCTGTCGTCGCTCTGGGTGAGCAGCGCGGGCTCGGCGTAGCCGGCGAGGGCGGCCAGGTCGAGGTCCAGCGCGTCCGGGTCCCGCAGTTCGTCCAGGTAGGTCGGCGCGTTGCGGATGTACGTGTGCCGGATCGGCGCGGGCAGCTGCGCCCACGCCCCCGGCCCGTACGCGAGCGTCTCCACGTACAGCTCCGCCGCGGCCGCCGACTCGGCCTGCTCCAGCAGCTCCCGGACGGCGGTGACCCGCTCGGCGAAGGCGGTCCCGATCGGCCGCAGGTCCGGGTCGGCGAGCAGCATCGACGTCCCCGGCGGCTCGTGCACGGCGAGGCCGCGCAGCAGGTCGGGCCGGACGGAGGCCAGCCGGAGGACGATCAGCGAGCCGTAGGAGTCCCCGCAGACGTAGGCCGGCGCGAGCCCGAGCCCCTCGATCAGACCGGCCAGGTCGGCCGCGTCCTCGTGCACCGACCCCTGGGTGAGCAGGTCCTCGCTGCGGCTGTGCCCGCGCCGGTCGTACGCGACGACGCCGGCCTGCTCGGCCAGTCCGGGCACCACCCGCGCCCAGCTGTCGGCGTCGCTCCAGGACCCGTGCACCAGCACCACCCCGGGCCCGGACCCGCGGGCCTCGTAGTACAGCGACACCCCGTTCACCCTGATCTCGGCCATCGCGAGCCTCCCGACCTCGGTCGTGCTCCAGCCCCTTCCCCACCAGCCTGACACACGCCCGTCGGGACCGGTCGTATCCGGCCGACCGCGCATCCGCCCGGCCCCGGCGGCCCCGCCACGGGCAGTGACGGGGTGCCGCTCCGGCCTCCGGCGTCACCCGCCCCGGCCGGCCCACACGGGCGCCTCCCCTCCCGCGGGGATGTCGAGGACGGCGAGGAAGGCCGCCGCCGCCGGTGTGCTGCCGACGCGGTTCCAGACCACGTACTCGACCCGGGCCGGCGCGTCGGTGACCTCGACGGTGGTCACACCGGTGAGCTGCGGCACGAACGCGGCGGGGAGCATCGCGACGCCGAGGCCCTGCGCGACCAGCCGGACGATGAAGTCCGCGGTGGTCACCTCGAACGCGACGTCACGGCCCAGACCCGCGGCCGCGAACGCCTGGTCGGACTGGATGCGCCCGGCCGTCCCGGCCGGCAGGTCGACGAACACCTCTGTGGACAGCCGGCGGAGGTCGACCGCCGGCTCGCCGGCGAGCGGATGGTCCGGCGCGACCACCGCGACCAGCCGGTCCCGGACGAGTTCGCGGGCGGCGACGCCGGGGAGCCGCGCCGTGGTCGGCAGCCCGAGGAACGCCACGTCGAGGGCCCCCTCCCGCACCTGCTCCATGAGGTCGTCGCTCGCCCCCACCCGCAGGCTGATGCGCACGTGCGGGTACCGCTCGCGGAAGTCGCGCAGCGCCCCCGGGACGTCGGCCGCCGTGACGGTCGGGATCAGCCCGACCGCCAGCCGCCCGCGCACCTCCCCGACCGCCGCCGCGACCTCGGCGGCGGCCCGCTCGGCGGCGTCCAGGCACTGCCGGGCGGCCGGGAGGAACGCCTCGCCGGCCGGCGTCAGCCGCACCCGCCGGCTGGTGCGCTCGAACAGCCGGGCGCCCAGTTCCCGCTCCAGGCGCGCGATCTGGTGACTGAGCGCGGACTGGACGACCAGGCACCGCTCGGCGGCCCGGGTGAAGCTGTTCGTCTCGGCGACGGCGACGACGTACCGCATCTGCTGGAGCTCCATGGATCCATCGTGGATCACGATCGATGCACTGACAAACATGTCTTGGACTCATCGATCACTCCCGGGCCAGACTTCGAGCCATGACGAGTGAGACCACCCTCAGGACCTCCGGCGGAGCCGCCGGCACCGGCCACCGGGGCCACGGAACGGCCGGCACCATCCCCCGCACCGCCCTGACGGCGCTCGCTCCCGCCGTGTGGGGCACGACCTACGTCGTCACCACCGAGTTCCTGCCGTCCGGGCACCCGCTCTTCGCGGGGCTCCTGCGCGCGCTGCCGGCCGGGCTGATCGCCCTCGCCGTCACCCGGACGCTGCCGCGCGGGGCCTGGTGGGGGAAGGCCGCGGTGCTCGGCGTCCTCAACATCGGCCTCTTCATGCCGCTCCTGTTCCTCGCGGCCGAGCGCCTGCCGGGCGGCGTCGCCGCCACCCTGTCCGCGGCCCAGCCCCTGGTCGTCACCCTCCTGGCCGTCACCGTGCTGCACGAGCGCCTCTCCGCCCGGCGTCTCGTCTGGGGCCTGACGGGCCTGATCGGCGTCGGCCTCGTCGTGATCGGCCCGAACGCGGCCCTCGACACCGCCGGGATCGCGGCGGGCCTGGCCGGCGCGGTCACGATGGGGCTCGGCGTGACGCTCACCAAGCGCTGGGGACGCCCCGCCGGGGTCGGCCCGCTGGCCTTCGCCGGCTGGCAACTCACCGCCGGGGGGCTGTTCCTGGCGCCCGTCACCGCCCTGGCGGAGGGCGCACCGCCCGCCGTCGACTCGCGGGCCGCCCTCGGCTACCTCTGGCTGGGCCTGGTCGGCGGCCTGCTCACCTACCTGCTCTGGTTCCAGGGCATCGCCACCCTGCCGGTGACCTCCGTCGCGGTACTCGGCCTGCTCTCCCCGCTGGTCGCCGCCACCCTCGGCGCCCTCCTCCTCGGCCAGACGCTCGGCCCGGTCCAGCTCCTGGGCTTCGGCCTCTCGCTCGCCGCGATCGTCGCCGGACAGCTCCCTCCGCGGACCCCGACCCCGGCGGACCACGCCAAATAGTCGAATCCATCCGGCGCCAATCCCCATTCTTTCCAAGGAGATTGACCGAAGCAACCCCACCTTCCGGGGCCCCAGCGGTCATTGACACAAGATCACATGGGTTAGGGTTACTGACGGGTAGTCAACCGCGGTTGCGCCCGTACCACCACTATTCGAAGGAGAACCATGCTTCGACGCTTCACGACCGTCGCCCTGGCCGCCGCCATCGCCAGCGGCGCGCTGCTCGCCATCGCCCCCGCCCAGAGCGCGTCCGCCGGGACCATCACCTGCGACGTCAACGCCCTCCGGGACCGCGCCCACCAGCTGCGCAGCCAGGGCAACTGGCGGCTGGCGAACGCCCTCGACGCACAGGCCCAGGCCTGCGAGGACGCCGACAACAACATGCACCGCTGGGGCTGAGCCCGATCCGGTCCCTCCTGGCCGGTCCGCCGTCGGCGGGCCGGCCAGGCCCGTTCAGTTCGACCGGTAGTAGAGCTCGACGGGGGTGCGCGCCTCCTCGAACAGGGCCGGGCCGTCCTGGGCCACCGTCGGCCAGGCCCCCGAGTCCGGGTTGAGTCCGACGAGCTGCTCGGTGGAGAGCGCGAAGACGACCCGGCCGATCCCGGAGCGGACGAGGCCCCCGGCGCACATGCCGCACGGCTGGCAGCTGGTGTACAGGGTGGTGCGCGCGGCCGCCTCCGGGTCGAGTTCGCGGGCCGCCCAGCGGGCCAGCTTCAGCTCCGGGTGGGCGCTGATGTCGCGGTCACGGCGCACCGTGTTGTGGGCCTCGGCGAGAACCGTACCGTCCGGGCCGGCCACCAGCGATCCGTACGGCGCGTCGCCGTCGGCGACGGCCGCGGTCGCGAGGCGGATCGCGCGGCGCAGGAGCGCTTCGTCGGCGGGAGTGATCATGATGCCGTCCTCCAATGGGTGGCCACCTCGGTGAGTGCCTGCCAGGCCTCTTGCGGTCGGCGGATCTCCTCAGGATCGCCGTGGTAGGGGTCCAGGACGACGGTCGCCGCGCCCAGCCGGCGGAGTCGTCCGAGGTCGTCGAGGACCTGCTCGACGGTTCCGACGCCGGCCGGTCGCCCAGGGTCGTCGACCGGGGTCCCGGTCAGCCGCAGGGCGATGCGGGGCGCGAACCCCGGGAGCGAGTGCTCCGCGAGGACCGTGCGCATCCGGGCGAGGGGGAGCCGCAGCGGGTGCCAGGCGTCCCCGAACCTGGCGGCACGGCGCAGCGCCGCCGGGCTGTGCCCGCCGACCCAGACGGGGATGGGGGCGACGCCGCCCTCCGCGCGCCAGGTGTCCCGCAGGGTGGCCAGGCACTCGTCGGTCAGCCGGCCGCGTTCCGCGAACGGCACGCCGAGCGCGTCGAACTCCTGACGAGCCCAGCCGACGCCGACCCCGAGCACCAGCCGGCCACCGCTCAGCCGGTCAAGGTCGCCGGCCATCCGCGCCACCAACAGCGGATGCCGGTACGGGAGCACCAGCACGGTCGTGCCCAGCCGCACCCGGCTGGTGACGCCGGCCAGCCAGGACAGTGTGGTGAACGGCTCGTAGAACGGCTCCGGGTACCGCCCGGCCACGTCCGGGGTGACGGCCACGTGATCCGACACCATGAGCAGGTCGAAGCCGAGCTCCTCCACGATCCGCGCCCAGTCGCGCAGCACGCCGGGATCGGTACCAGGCCCGAAGTTCGGTACGTTGACGCCAAGTTGCATGATCCGAGGCTATCCCGGCGATCACCCCGGGTAGAACCCGATCTTCCCGGCGATGGCGCCCTTCTGCCGTGATTCCGCCGGTACGATCGCACAATGGCCGTGAATCTTGACGACACCGACTGGGCGATCATCGAGCAGCTGCAACGGGAGGCCCGCATCTCGCTCAGCGAGCTGGGGCGGCGGGTGAACCTCAGCTCCTCGGCCACCACGGAGCGGGTGCGCAACCTGGAGTCGTCGGGCGTCATCACCGGCTACCACGCCGTGGTGGACCTGGCCAAGGCCGGCTACCCCGTGCTCGCCGTCGTCCGGCTGAAGTACCCCGGCAACCGCCACCAGCCCCTGCACCGGCTGCTCGCCGAGCGGCGGGAGATCCTGGAGTGCCTGCGCACCACCGGCGACGACTGCTACACCCTCAAGGTCGCCGCGACCTCCATGGAGCACCTGGAGACGCTCGTCGACGAGCTGGCCGGCTTCGGCTCCACGACCACCAGCGTCGTCTACAGCCAGACACTGCCCCGCCGCGGCCCCGCCCGGCCCTGACCGGCAGCCCTCTCGCGGTCCGGCGGAACGTCAGGCGTGGCAGCGCAACCGGACCAGGATCGTGTCACCGGGCAGCGCGGCGAGGTACGCCTCGCTTCCCGGCCACACGGCGGGCCCGGGGCGTTCGTGTGGGCACTCGGCCGGGTCGCAGGTGGCGTGCACGGCGTTGCTGCCGCCCTCCAGCCACCAGCCGTCGAGGGTGAGCACGTCGGTGTTCGGTGGATACCGATCGGTGAACTCGCGGATGTAGGCCTCGCGATCGCCCTCATAGTGGATGACGGGGTGTTCCTTCTGGAACGGGAAGCCCAGAAAGCCCCAGCCGAGGCTGTGGGGGTGGTCGAGGTACGCCTGGATGAGCGGCTGGCCGCGGTACGCGGCGAACATCTCGTCACCCCAGCGGTCGCCCGGGAACTCGTCGTTCTCCCAGCGGTCCACGAAGTCCGCGAGCGGTACGGCCGGAGGATGGACGGCGGACAGGCGGTGCCAGAGGTCCCAGGAGGCCGAGACCGCGCGCTCGGACGCGGCGAGCGGCTGCGAGAAGTCGAGCAGGGCGCGCGGCCCTCCGGCACAGACGCCGGGAGCGCTGGGGCAGGGCGTGCCGTCGTTCCGGGGCTCGTCGTGGACGAGCCCCGGGTCGTCCTCGCGCCCGGCGGCTATGGCGAACCCGGTGCCGTCGCTGCCGCCGAGGATCCGACGCGAGTCCCACATGCCGCGGTCGGCGGGGTTGTCGTCGGTGTCGAGGTAGAAGGGCGCGAGGGCCTCGTCCAGCGCCCCCACGATGTCGCCCGCCGCCTCGGCCGGCAGGCACACCGTCACTCTCACGCCGGCCATCCACCCCTCCTTGCTCTCCACGCTGCCGATTCGTCGGCGGACAGCATCGCACCCGGGGCGACCTGCGCCGCGCGGCAGGCCCCCGTCTCAGATCAGCGGGCCGAACACTCCCCGGTCCCAGTGCCCGAACCAGGAGCTGGTGGCGGACGGCAACTCCTGCCCCTCGGTGGACTCGTCGTACGGCAGCACGGCGGTCGGCGCGAACCACCCCTCACCGGGATCGACGCGCAGGCGCAGCACCTGCAGCGGGCGGCGGAGCGTGACGTAGAGCCGCAGGTCCGCGGTCCGCGGGTGGTGGCTCTCGTAGCGGTCGTGGACCGTGCGGCGGATCGACTTGATGTCGGTGTCGGCGAGGAGGAGGTAGCGGCTCCCGGGGCCCAGGTTGACACAGAGGCGCCGACGGGCGGAGTCGATCGCACCGTACGGGAGGTTCTGGTGACCGTCGACGTGCAGTCCTGGCCGCAGACCGCTGTCCGGACTGAGGTGGGTGACCGGCAGTCCGGGAGCGTCGCACGTCTCACCGAGGGTGACGGGCAGAGGGTCGCCGAGGGTGTGGACCAGCGCGGTGAGGGTGTCGAGGCGGTTCCCCGGTGACCCCGAAGGCGGCTTCGTCTTCATCGAAGCCGTCGGCGGTATGCTCCCGCGTAGAACGGGACGTGACGTTCGACGAGCCGAACGGGCCATCTCCCGAGTCGAGCGATGCTCATTGTCGCCGGAAGACACCATCACCGCCCTTGAACGCAAGTTGGAAGAGCTGACGTGAGCGAGAACCACGACCCGTACGACCACAACCCTGCCGACGCCGACTGGACCAAGTCCCCGTTCTCGGCCGACGACAACGGCAGCTGCGTGATCATCGCCCGCTTCCCCAACGGCGACGTCTGGCTCGGCGACGACAAGCACCCCGACCGCCCCCACCTCGCCTTCAACAGCTCCGAGTGGACCGCCTTCGCCAAGGCCGTCGAATCCACTCCCCCAACTTCACCGCCTGACCGCGGCGGCCCCGCCCGCCGTACCTCGGGCGTATCCGCGCCGCCACGAACCGAGATGCGCTGCTCCCGTGAATCCGGGAGCAGCGCATTCGGCGTCAGCGGCTCGTGAGGATCACCAGCTGCCTGGTCGCGCGGGTCATGGCGACGTAGCGGTCGACCGCGCCTTCGATGCCCTCGCCGAACGCCTGCGGGTCGACGAGGACGACCAGGTCGAACTCCAGGCCCTTCGACAGTGCCGGGGTGAGCGAGCGCACGCGCGGCGTCGGCCGGAACGTCGGGTCCCCGATGACACAGGCGACGCCCTCCGGGTGCTCGGCGAGCCAGGTGTCGAGGATCGCATCCCGCTCCGAGACGGCACCGTGCGCCACGGGCAGGCCGCTGCTGCGGACGGAGGTCGGCACGTTGGCGTCCGGGAGGACGGCGCGGATGACCGGCTCGGCCTCCGCCATGACCTCCTCCGGCGTGCGGTAGTTGATGCTCAGGGAGGTGACGGTGATCCGGTCGAGGCCGATCCGCTCCAGGCGTTCCTGCCACGACTCGGTGAACCCGTGCCTGGTCTGGGCCCGGTCGCCGACGATGGTGAAGCTCCGGGACGGGCAGCGGAGCAGCAGCATCTGCCATTCGGCGTCGGTCAGTTCCTGCGCCTCGTCCACGACGATGTGCGCGAACGGGCCGGCCAGCCGGTCCGGGTCGACGGCGGGCAGGACGGTCTCGTCGACCAGGCTGTCCTTCAGGTCCTGCCCGCGCAGCATCGCCACCGCGCCCTCGCCGTCGTCGTCGGCCTGGAGCAGGTGGTCGATGACGTCGGCCATCCGCGCGCGTTCGGCGACGACGACGGCGTCGTGCCGGCGCTTGCGCCGCGCCGCCTCCGGGTCGCCGAGCCGCTGCCGGGCCGCGTCCAGGAGCGGCAGGTCGGACACCGTCCAGGCCTGGGCGTCCGCGCGCCGCAGCTTCCGGACCTCGTCGGGGCTCAGCCAGGGCGCGCACAGCCGCAGGTAGGCGGGCACCGTCCACAGGTCGCCGACCAGGTCGGCCGCCTCCAGCAGCGGCCAGGCCCGGTGGAGCGTCGTGACCAGTTCCTCGTCCCGCATCAGCGCCCGGCGGAACTCCTCGACCGGGACGTCCTCGTCGTCCTGCTTGTCCAGCAGGATGGTGACCAGCTCGTCCCAGATCTGCTCGCGCGCCTCGTTGTGCGGGGTGCCGGGTTCGGGCGCATCGAAGGCGTCGGCCCAGTCCTCGGTGCTCAGCCAGAGGTCGGACCAGTCGGTGGAGACCGCCATCCCCTCGGTGGGCGGCTCCTCGTAGATCCGGACGGCCTTCTCGATCGCCTTCACCATGTCCGCGGACGACTTCAGGCGGGCGACCTCCGGGTCGCTCTCGACCGCCGCGCCCGCCCCCTCCTCGACGAGGTCCCGCACGGTGCAGGTCTGCACGCCCTCCTCGCCGAGGCTGGGCAGGACGTCGGCGACGTAGGCCAGGTAGGGCTGGTGCGGGCCGACGAACAGCACGCCGCCGCGCCGGTGGCCGAGGCGCGGGTCGGAGTAGAGGAGGTGGGCCGAGCGGTGCAGGGCGACGACGGTCTTGCCCGTGCCCGGGCCGCCGTCCACGACGAGGGCGCCGCGCGAGCCCGCCCGGATGATGGCGTCCTGGTCGGCCTGGATGGTGGAGAGGACGTCCCGCATCCGGGCCGAGCGGCTGCCGCCGAGGCTGGCGATGAAGGCGGACTGGTCGTCGAGCGCGGCGCGCCCCTCCAGCCCGTCGGCGGTGAACACCTCGTCCCAGTAGTCGCTGATCCGGCCGCGGGTCCAGCGGTAGCGGCGGCGGCTCGCCAGGCCCATGGGATCGGCGTGGGTGGCGGCGAAGAACGGCTCGGCGGCGGGAGAGCGCCAGTCGACCAGCAGCCGGCGGCCCTCGCTGTCGGTGAGGCCGAGCCGTCCGATGTACACGGGCTCGGCGTCGTCCGCGCCGACGATGTGGCCGAGGCAGAGGTCCAGGCCGAAGCGCCGCAGGGCGCGCAGGCGGCCGGTCAGCCGGTGGACCTCGGCGTCCCGGTCCATGGCCTCCCGGCCGGCCCCGCCGGGTGCCCTGCGCACGACGTCCAGGCGGTCGGACAGCTCGGCGATCGACCGGTCGAGGCTCTCCGCGATCGCCGCGAAGTGCTGCTCGTCGCCGGCGATCAGCAGCGGGTCGGCCTTGGGAGCGAGGCGGTCGGGAAGGTCGAACGCACTGATGGCCAAGGGGTTCATATCACCGGTTCCGATCTAACAAAAACACACGCATTGCGCGAATGCCCATTTCCGCAGGTTCTGCCTTAGGCCAGCGATTCTGCGGCACCACCGGGGCCTTGCCGCAAGGCCCCGGGTGCGCTATAGATTAGAAGTGGCGGGAGATGTGTACAGTCCATCTCCGCCGCCCCCTCCCCCGGTTCCGGCCCCGCTCAGCCTGTTCGGCCGCGCTCGGTTGCGGGCAGCCGCCTGATCCACAGACCGCCCGCGGTGACGACCTGCCGGCGTCCCGCCGCATCGCCGACGAAGTAGGTCGCGCGCCCCCGGAATGCGCAACGGTAGTTCCCGCGCCAACTGCCCTGCCCGGGCGGGCAGGAGGAGCTGCCCTTTCGGGCACCGCCCGTCGCCGCCCCTCGGGGCCGGGGTCCGTTGCGGCACCCGCGGTGCAGGTCATCACCGTTGCGAACGGGCCTGCCGTTGCCGTCCGCGCTTCCCGGGACAAGGGTTGACACCGCAAGTTGGTCTAGTCCACGGTAGGGGAAAGCAAGTTCGAACGACGGAAAGTCCTGGCGAGACGCCTTGCCCGGCACGCGAGTTGGCCATCGTCGCCACGTGTCCGTCAAGCGCGTCAACGACCCGCGAGGGGCGCCCAGCAGAAGGAGGAAGGAATCCCGGCCCCGTCTCCACGGCGGACCGCACCGGACGCCTGACCGTGCGAGACCACCGGGAACCGCCGGCACCACGACCTCCCCGCCACGCGGACGACGCCGCCCGGCCCATCCCGGCAATCCCCGTACGGCGCACCCTTCATGACACCCACCGGCCCCGGCCCGCCCCCTCGTCGGCGAACGTCCGGCCCGGGCCGGCCCACCGAACCCCGACTTCACCGCTCCGGGCTGCCGCCGCCTGCGCCCGTACGGACACGCACACCCGCCCACCCACGCCCACGCCCACGCACTCCCACCACCCCACCGCCGGGCCGAAGTTGCCCCCCGGCCGCACGACGTCTTCCGATCCTTGGAGTACATGCATGCCGACCCCTGACGGATATCTCTACCGGGCCGCGTCGGACCGCCCCTACTTCAGCAACGACGGTGAGTCCTACCTCGCCCGGACGCCGCTGAAGGACATCGAGAAGTCGCGGCCGCTGCGCGTGCTCTCCGAGGAGGACTTCGCCTTCTGGCAGACCTACGGCTACGTGGTCGTGAGACAGGCCGTCCCCGCCGAGGCGGCCGGGCGCCTGCTCGACTTCGCCTGGGAGTTCCAGGGGCTGGACCGCGAGAAGCCGGAAACCTGGTACGAGGAGCGCGAGTTCCGTGACGAGCTGGACCAGCACCTGCACGTCTACGGGTTCGTGGAGGCCTACCAGCACCAACTGCTCTGGGACAACCGGCAGGCGCAGCGGGTCTACGACGCCTTCGTGGACGTCTGGGACTGCGAGGAGCTGTGGGTCACGCTGGACCGGCTCAACCTCAATCCGCCGAACACCGGGAACCGCGACCGCGCGCTGATCGAGCCGACCGACCGGGGCTTCGACATCGAGCTGCACTGGGACGTCGACACCACGCTCGGCATGCTGCCGCAGCGCGTCCAGGGCATCATCGCGCTCAACGACACCCGGCCGGAGCACGGCGGCTTCCAGTGCAATCCGGAGCTGTTCCGGCGGTTCAACGCCTGGCAGGCCGCGCAGCCGGCCGACCGGGACCCGATCCGGCCCGCCGTCGACCACGCCGAGTTCCCGGTCGTGCGGCCGGAGTTGAAGGCCGGCGACCTGCTGATCTGGAACGGCCTGCTGGCGCACGGCGTCGCCCGGAACGTGTCGGAGGACCGCGTCCGGGCGGTGCAGTACCTGTCGATGATGCCGGCGCTGGAGGAGCACGAGGAGCTGAAGCGCTCGCGGATCGCCTCCTGGCGCGACCTCTCCACCCCGACCTGGAACCGGACCCTGCTCGGCGACGCGCGCCGGCACGAGTCGCTGCGGTACGGCCGGGCGGAGCTCAACGGGCTCGGCGCGAAGCTGCTCGGCCTGGAGTCCTGGCGCGGACCGGACCACACGCACACCGACGCGCAGGGCGCGGAAGGGTGAACCGGAGCACCGGCATGCACAAGATCTGCCTGACCCTGCCCACCAACCGGCCCTGCGCCGACACGATCGCGGCGATCGGCGACGAGGCGGCGTACGCGGCCGAGCGGTTCGGCGCCGAGGTCCACCTGCTGATCCTGGACTCCTCCGACGCGCCGACCTCCGCCGTGCACGCCGAGGCCGCCGCCGCGCTCCCCGCCGTACCGGGCGTCACCGTCCACCACCTGGACGAGGACCGCCAGCGCGCGTTCCTCCGCACGGTGATCCACCGCTCCGGCGCCCCCGGACCGGACGACCTGCTCGACCTGATGCTCCCGGACACCGTCTCCTACGGCGCCTGCACCAACCGCGCCTTCGTCCTCGCCACCGCCCTCGGCTGCACCTCCGTCCACCGCCGCGACTCCGACAGCACCTACCAACTCCTCGACGGCGAACCCGTGTTCCCGATCCACCACGAACTGCTCACCCTCGGCAGACGCGCCGCCGACGCCGCCGCCGACGTGACCGAGGCGCCGCTCGACCCGGTGCACGCGGAGAAGCCGGTGGCCATGGTCGGCAGCTCCTTCGTCGGTGAACTCTCCGTCGACATCGGCGGGATCCGCGAGCTGGACGAGGAGCTCTACTACCGGGTGGTGGGTCTCTGGGCCCCGACCGGCGCCTCCGCGGAGGAGCGGCGCGAGCTGGTGGACGACTCCTTCGTCGGCGCGGGCACCGAGCCCTTCGCCACCGACCGCTCCGTCCTGGACCTGCCGGACATCTGGCGGGTGGACATGTGCAACATCGCCCTCCACCACGAGGTCTACGAGCGCGTCCCGCTGCCGCCCGCGACCGACACCATCGGCAGCGACTACTTCCTGCTGCACGTGGTCCGCGACGCGACGCTCCCCGGCGTCGTGCACAACCGCCACATCGTGAACCACTACACCCCCGAGCGGCGCACCGGCCCCGGCTTCACCGCCTACCAGCTGCGGTTCACCAAGTTCCTGCTGTCGATGCTCTACCTCTACCCGGTCTACTCCGACATGGAGGAGGCGCTGGGCGACCTGCTGGACGAGCGGCACCACGTCCGGGCCGACGCGATCCTGGACTCGGTGCGGCGCAGCACCGGTGCCGACCGCGCCGAGAACCTCCGGCGGCTGGCCGTGCTCGACGACTGCTACCGCCGGCTCGGCGGCAGGTACACCGAGTTCGCCGACCACCTGGCACCTCGGCGGGCCCGGCTGCTGGACGAGGCGCAGGCGGACGCCGAGTCGTTCGCCCGGCTCATCGAGGCGTGGGGCCCGCTGGTGAAGGCCGCCCGCGGCACCGACCTCGGCGCCGGCCCCGC
>NZ_JBEYVJ010000079.1:0-28393 GCF_040643935.1 Kitasatospora sp. NPDC047058
CGGGCGGGCCGGAGCGGCCCGCCCGCGCGTTCGGGGCCCACGGTGGCCGCGGGCCCCGGATCATCGGCTCGTTCAGCCGATGAGAGCGGCCTCGCGGGCCTCGGTCAGCTCGTCCACGCTGGCGCCGGTCAGCTCGACCTCGCCCAGCGCACCCTCACCGTTGGCGGCGGTGCCGCCGAAGAGGGCGCCGGTGGCCGGGGTGGCCGACGCGGCGGCGAACAGGCCGACGGTGAGCACGGTGGCCGGGGTGGCCAGAACCGGGTTGCCACCGGGGGCGACCAGGACACCGCGCTGCTCCGGCCCGACCATGCTGTTCGCGGCATTCAGGACAGCGGACTTCACCATATTCCGGCTTCCTTTCGATAGGCGACGGCGGGGTGCATACAGATTGCATCCCCCGCACAATCTGTGAGTTTCCACCACCTTGTGGCGGTGAACCGGCCGTAAAGGTTTCCCTGCGGCCTGAATTGACAGTACCCGACGTCAACGATCTTGTACGATCGGTTTTTGGACGATGCAATGTCCGAAAAGTGCCAGTGGAGCGGACGCAGCTGCTCCGGATGTGCACACTCGGTGGTGGACGAACCATTCGTGCACGGCTGCGGCGGGTTTCGGGGTGGATGTGGGCGTTCCTTCACTTGGTGGAGGTGTCGGAGAGGCGTCGACAGCATGGGCATGACAATCAAGCGCGTGGGGGCCGGCCCGGGTCCTCGCCCGGGTGCCCCGGGGTGGCTCAGACGAAGCCCTCGGCCAGGAGGGTGGTGGCGTCGGGGGTGATCCGGTGGCGCCGGCCGGAGCCGCCGACGACGCGGCTCCAGCTCTCGACGATCAGCGCCCCGTCCTCCAGGCGGATCTTGAAGCCGCCGTACATGCCGGGCACCGGGACCCACAGCTTCGGATCGGCCAGCTCGGTCAGGATCTCCACCGGGGGCAGCTTCAGCCGGTGCTTGGCCACCAGACCGTGGCTGTCCTCCTGCATCAGCGCATGGAGGCGGCGTTCCACCGCGGCGACCGTGGCGGGCGGCAGCGGGTGGTGCGCCACGGGCCGGAGGCGGTCGAGGAGACGGGCGTGGCCGCGGGCCGCCGCGATGTCGACGGCGCGCTCGCCGGAGGAGGTGCGCAGGGTGCGCCAGGCGCCGAGTCCGAGCAGGCGGGTGACCACCTCGCCGTCGGCGCCGTGCCAGGCCGCCTGATGGAGCGGTGTGTAGCCGCTCGGGCCGCCGAGGCGGGTGTCGTTGGCGGAGATCCAGTGTGGTGCGGACGCGATCAGCTCGAAGACGCGGCTCCAGCGGCCGTCCCGCGCCGCGTCGGCGAGGGCGTCCCGCAGGTCCTCGACCTCGGCGCGGTAGGTGCCGCGCGTGGTCGCGGCGCTCCACTCGGCGGTGTGAGGCATCGTCATCGGCCCGCCGTCGGCGCGGGCGCCCGCCCGGTGAGGAACGCGGCCGTGGCCGCGACGAAGGCGTCGGCGTCGTCCACCCACGGGTTGTGGCCCGCACCCGCCTGCACGGTGAACGCGGCGTCGGCGAACAACGCGGCGAACCCGGCGACGGCCGGCGGCGGGCTGTTGAGGTCGAACTCCCCGGCGAGGACCAGTGCGTGGCCCGCCCAGGCGGCGAGGGCCGTACGGGTGGCCGCGGGGTCGAAGGCGCCGTCGGCGCCGAACAGGGTGGCCGCCTCCGGGTTGTCGGGCTTGGTGGTCGGGTGGTGCGCCTGCGCGGCGGCGTCCCAACGGCCGTACGCGAAGGGGGCGATGGCCTCCCAGTCGTTGCCGGTGCCCGTGACGATCGCGGCCAGTGCGGCGGAGGCGGCCGGGAACCACGGCTCGCCCGCCCGCAGGCGGGCGGTCTCCTGCCGCATCTCCCCGGTGACGGCGACGCCGACCGCCCGGCTGCTGGGCGTGATCAGGGCGAGCCGGCCGACCCGCTCCGGGTGCCGGGCCACGTACTGCGCCGCCAGGTTGGCGCCCGCGCAGTGGGCGAGCAGGTCGAACCGGTCGAGCCCTAGGTGCACGCGCAGCGCCTCGACGTCGCCGACCAGGCGGTCGCAGCGGTACGAGGCGGGGTCGGCGGGAACGGCGGACCGGCCGGTGCCGCGCGGGTCGAGCACGATCAGCCGGCGGTGTGCGGACAGGCCGCCGAGCTCGCCGAGGTAGGCGGAGTCGGTGGGGCCGCCGGGGAGGCAGACCAGCGGCTCGCCGTCGCCGTGCGTGCGGTAGGAGAGCAGGGTGCCGTCGGGGGCGGAGAAGGTGGGCATGCTGTGGATCATGGCAGCGGCCGCCGGCCGGGGACAACCGGCAGGGAGCCGGCGGGGACCGGCCGGACGGCAGCGATCAGGGCGCCGCGAGAGGGAGGGGGCGAAGCGGGATCAGGGCCGCAGGCGCCGGGCGCGCAGGGCGGTGTGGAGTTCGGCGGCGTCGACCGGGCGGGTCGGGGTGCGGCCGGTGAGGTCGGCGATCCGGGCCAGGCGGTAGAGCACCGTGTTGCGGTGGCAGTGCAGGCGGCGGGCGGCCCCGGCGGTGGAGCCGTCGGCGGCGAACCAGGCGTCCAGGGTGTCGAGCAGGGCGGCGCCGCCGTCCTCGGTGGCGAGCAGCGAGCCCAGCACGTCGGCGGCCAGTTCGGCGGCGGACGCGGGGTGGGCGGCGAGCAGCGCGTCGACCGGGGCGGAGCCGTGGCGGTGCACGCCGGCGCCGGACGGCGGCACGCACGCCAGGGCGATCCGGGCCTGCCGCAGGGCCTCCGGGGCGGCGGCCGGTGACGCGAACGGACGGCTGACGCCGACCCGGCCGGCGGCGCACCGGTCGAGGGCGCGCAGTGCGGCCGCGGCGTCGGCCTCGCCGACGGGGGCGAGCAGGCCGAGCCGCTCGCCGAGTTCGGTGGTCCAGACGGACGGGACGGACAGGGCGGCCAGCCGGTCGGCGATGCCGGGCAGCGGGTCGGCGCCGTCCGGGCCGAGCTCGCCGGCGACCACGCGGAACTCCGCGCGCTCGGGCAGCCCGAGGGCGCGCGACAGGCCGGCCGCGCGCGTGGTGCCCTCCGCGGTGCCCTCGAAGACGCCGAGCAGCATGATCCGGCGGGCCGCCTCCTGCTGCCGTTCGCGGTCGTCGGCCACCTGGCGGTAGGCCTCGGTCGCGGCCGTGGAGAAGCGGTCGAGCACGGCCCAGAAGCCGGAGGAGCGGCGTAGCAGCGCGGTGGCCTGCGGGCCGGTGGCGGCCCGGGCGATGGCCCACTCCCAGATCTCCAGCCCGCCCAGCCGGAAGGCGTGCAGCAGCGCCGGCAGCGGCACGCCGTGCTCGGCCTTGACCCGGCCGGCCCAGCGGGCGGTCTCGTCGCCGCCGTCCGGGCCGCCCGCCTCGGCGCGCAGCACGGCCTCGATGTTGGCGCGGACGACGGCGCGGAGCAGGTCCGGCGGGAGCTGGTTCTCCACGTAGCCGGACTCGTCCTCGGTGATCTTCCGGACGGTCTCGTCGGTGATCTCCTCGACCGAGCCGAGGATCCCGGCGAACACGTCGTCCAGCACCGAGGCGTCGTCGGCAGGGCCGGGGGCGGCACCGGCGGGGCCGGGGGAGCCGTCAGCGGGTCCGGGCGGGGTTCGCATGCGGTCACCGTACCCGCCGCCCGCGCCGGTGGAACTGTGCCGCCGCACAGTCCGCCCCGGGGGAACCCGAGGCGCCCGCCCATGGCAACCGGTACCGGTCCTGCGTCATCGTGGGACCGTCCCGGGAAGACCTGTGCGACGACCCAACAGGCCGGTCCCGCAGGACGCCGCCCGCCCCGCCCGGGCGGCCGTGACCGAGGGAGGCCCCATGACCGTCGCAACCCCCGCAGGCAGCGTCCCCGCCGAGCCGGAGCCGGAGCCGGGCCCGAGGCCCGAGCTGGACGCGCTGCTCACCGAACTCGCCGAGGGCGAGCGCCGGTGGGCCGCGACCCCGCTCGACGCGCGGATCGCCCTGCTGGGCCGCGTCCACGCCGCCGTCGCCGCCGAGGCGGAGAACTGGGTGCGGACGGCGAGCCGGATCAAGCTGCTCCCCGAGGGCTCCCCGCTGACCGGCGAGGAGTGGATGTCCGGGCCGTACGCCCTGCTGACCTCGCTGGACGCGCTGGCCCGTTCGCTGCGCGCGGTCGCGGCCGGCCGGAGCCCGCTGGACGGTGCGCGGTTCGGCCGGGCGCCCGGCGGCCGGGTGACCGTCCCCGTCCTCCCGCTCGGCGCCCGCGACCGGCTGCTGCTGAACGGCTTCACCGCCGAGGTGTGGATGCCCCCGGGCACCGACGAGGAGACCATGCGCCGGCAGGCCGGGCTCGGCGCGCTGCGGCCGGAGCGGACGACGGGCGTCGGCCTCGTCCTCGGCGCCGGCAACATCACCTCCATCGCGCCGCTCGACGTGCTGTACGAACTCGTCGCCCACAACCGGGTCGTGGTGCTCAAGCTCAACCCCGTCCTCGGCGGGCTGGAGCCGGTCTACCGGCGCGCCCTGGCGCCGCTCGTCGACTTCGGCGTGCTGCGGATCGTCTCCGGCGGCGGTGACGTCGGCGGCTACCTCGCCCACCACCCCGGCGTCGCGCACGTCCACATCACCGGCAGCCTGGCCACCCACGACCTGGTGGCCTTCGGCCCGGGCGAGGAGGGCCGGGCCCGCAAGGCCGCCGGGACGCCGCTCCTCGCCAAGCCGATGACCAGCGAACTCGGCGGGGTCTCCCCGGTCATCGTGGTCCCGGGGGAGTGGAGCGAGGCCGACCTCAGGTACCAGGTGGAGCACATCGCCACCCAGCGCCTGCACAACAGCGGCCACAACTGCATCGCCTCGCAGCTGGTACTGGTCAGCGCGGACTGGCCGCAGCGCGAGGCCTTCCTCGACCTGCTCCGGACGGCGCTGCGGCGGCTCCCGGCCCGGCCCGCCTGGTACCCGGGCAGCGCCGAACGGCTGGCCGCGGCGGCGGCCCACCCGGGCGCGGAGTGGCAGGGCGCGGAGGGCACCCGGCTGCTGCTGGACCTCGGTGACGGAGGGGGCGACGTCTCGCCGGCGACCACCGAGTACTTCGCGCCGGTGCTCGGGGTGCTGACCCTGCCCGGGACGGGCGCGGACTTCCTCGACCGGGCCGTCGGGACGGCCAACCGCGACCTGGCCGGCACGCTCGGCGCCAACGTCCTGGCCGACCCGGCGACGCTGCGCCGTCTCGGCCCGGCCTTCGACCGCGCGCTGGCCGCACTGCGGTACGGCACGATCGCCGTCAACGCCTGGACGGCGCTCGGCTTCCTGACCGCGACCGCGCCCTGGGGCGCCTTCCCCGGGCACACCGTGGACGACGCGCAGAGCGGGATCGGCGTCGTGCACAACGCGCTGCTGATCGACGGGCCGGAGCGGACGGTCGTCCGGGGCCCGTTCCGGCCGTTCCCGCGCTCGGTGGCGGGCGGCGAGTGGGCGCTCTTCCCGAAGCCGCCGTGGTTCGTGACGGCCCGCAGCGCGGCGCTGACCGGCCGTCGGCTCACCCGCTTCGCGGCGGAGCCCTCGTGGGCCCGACTGCCGGGCGTCTTCGCGGCGGCCTACCGCGCCTGAGCCGGCCCGGGCCTGAGCCGGTCCGGGGCCCGGGGCGCGGGCGGAGCCAGGGGTACGCGGCGGAGCCGGCCCGGCCCCCGCCTCAGGGCAGTTCCTGCTCCGCCCAGATGGTCTTGCCGTGCCGGGTGTAGCGGCTGCCCCAGCGGTTGGTGAGCTGGGCGACCAGGTACAGGCCGCGGCCGCCCTCGTCGGTGAGGTGGGCGCGGCGCATCCGCGGCTGGGTGGCGCTGGGGTCGGAGACCTCGCAGGTCAGGCGTTCGGCGCGGACCAGCCGGACCTCGACCGGACCGCCCGCGTACCGGATCGCGTTGGTGACCAGTTCGCTGAGCACCAGTTCGGTGGTGAAGACCAGCTCCTCCAGGCCCCAGGCGCGCAGCCGTTCGGTGGCCCGCTCGCGGACCAGGCCGACGGCGGCCGGGTCGGGGTCCACCGGCCAGACGGCGGTGGCCTCCGGCGGGACTTCGCGGGTGCGGGCGAGCAGCAGGGTGACGTCGTCGGCGAGCCGGTGGGCGGGGCGGTCGGCGACCAGGGACCGGCCGAGTTCCGGCAGCGGCACGCCGGTGACGCCGGGCCGGGCGAGCCGGCGGCGCAGCTCGGCCATGCCGACGTCGAGATCGCCGTCGTAGCCGCGGATCAGGCCGTCGGTGAAGAGCGCGAGCACGCTGCCGGGGGCGACCTCGACCTCGGCCACCTCGAACGGCAGGCCGCCGACGCCCAGCGGCGGGCCCGGCTGCACGGGCACGTACTCGACGGTGCCGTCCGGGGCGGCGACGGCGGGCGGCGGGTGCCCGGCGGAGGCGACCGCGCAGCGCCGCGACACCGGGTCGTACACCGCGTACACGCAGGTGGCGCCGTGGGCGGTGGCGCGGTGCCCGGCGGGCCCGAGGGTGTCGTCCCAGACGTCGGCCCACGGTCCGTCCGGGCCGGCGCCGCGGTCCTCCCCGAGGCCGCCGGGGCCGTCGTCCGTGCCCGGGCCGGCGCCGCCGTCCGTTCCCGTACCGGCGCCCTCCGGCTCGCCGGTGTCGACCAGCAGCCGGGAGACCAGGTCGTCCAGGTGGACCAGCAGCTCGTCGGGCTCCAGGTCGAGGTCGGCGAGGGTGCGGACGGCGGTGCGCAGGCGGCCCATGGTGGCGCTGGCCTCCAGCCCGTGGCCGACCACGTCGCCGGTGACCAGGGCGACCCGGGCGGAGGAGAGCGGGATCACGTCGAACCAGTCGCCGCCGATGCCGGTGGCGGTGTCGGCGGGCAGGTAGACGCTGGAGGTGCTCACGGCGGCGGTCTCGGTCTGCGAGGGCGGCAGCAGGTTCCGCTGCAGGCCGACGGCGGCGCGGCGTTCGCGGGTGTAGCGGCGGGCGTTGTCCACGGCGAGGGCCGCCCGGGCGGCGATCTCGCCCAGCAGGTCCAGGTCGGCGGGCCCGTACGGCGGCCGGTGCGGGTCGCGGCGGACGGTGACCCGGCCGAGCATGGCGCCGCGGGCCCGGAGCGGCGCGGTCATCGCGGCGGGGGACTCGGTGGCGGTGGGCGGCCCGCCGGCGTCGACCAGGACGGGGGCCGGCCGCGCGCCGGGCGGCCCGGCGGCCGCGGCCCAGGCGGCGGCGGTGGCCCGGGCGTGGGCGGTGCCGGCCGCGACGGCCGCCCGGCGGAGCGGCAGCCGGCCGTCCTGGTCGGGGACCGGCTCCTCGCCGGTGAACACCGCCTCGGCGACCTCGACCACCGCCAGGTCGGCCATCCCGGGCGCGAGGACGGCGGCGAGGTCCTCGGCGGTGCCGGCGACGGAGAGCGAGGCGCCGACCGCCGCGGTGGCCCGGTGGAGCACGGCCAGGCGTTCACCCGAACGGTGGAGTTCGGTGACGTCGGTGAACAGGGCGGTGACGCCGATCGCGTGGCCGTCGGGGGACTGGAGCCGGAACGCGGAGACCGCCATCACCGCGCCGGCGCCCGGGTCCTCGATCGTCCGGACCAGCTCCTCGGACAGGACCATGGGACGGCCGGTCTCCAGCACCTCGCGGAGGTGGCGTTCGACCGCCTTCGCGTCCTCGGGCTGGAGGAAGTCGCCGAGGCGGTGGCCCTGCAGGTCGGCCGGGAGGCCGCTGTAGGGGAGCAGGTGGGTGTTGGTGCGGATCAGCCGCAGCCGGGCGTCGAAGACGGCGAGGCCGACCCGGTCCTGGAGGAACAGCTCCTGGGTGAACGCCTGGTCCTGCCGCCACTGGGCGACCAGGCCGGCCGGGGCGGCGAGCACGAAGTACTGCGAGGCCTCACCACCTGCGGGCGGCGTACCCGCACCAGCACCAGCACCAGCACCCGCGCCGCCGTCCGCCGCCACCGTGCCCGTGCCGCCGTCCGCGAGCGGGAGCACCTGGAAGACCACCCGCAGCTCCTCGCCCCGCCCCGAGCGCACCGCGGCCCGGCCGGACCAGGCGTCCGCGGCCCGCTCCGCCAGCAGTGCGGGCCAGGTGGCCGGGTCGGCGAGCAGCTCCCGGACGGGCCGGCCGCAGACCTGGTCGGCGCGCAGCGCGAGCAGGCGCTCGGCCTGCGGGGTCCAGCGGGTGATCCTGCCGTCCGCGTCGAGCAGGGCCCCGGCCGCGCTGTCGACGAAGGGGAACCGCCGGCTGTCCATCTTCTGATCCTCGCAGGGAACCCCAACGATTTCACCGCGAGCGGACGAGAGCCGGCGCGGGCGGGCGCGGACCCGGGGCGGGGCCGCCGTGGACGGGCTGCTGCGCGAGGGCTTCTCGGCCCGGGGCTCTTATTGTACTCTCCGTCTAATAAGCGGGGCGGGCGGGAACCCCGCACAGGGCACGCACCTGGAGGCAGCCATGACCCGGACCGGCGCGGCAGCAGTCCACGGCCACACCGAGGCCGACGACGACGTCTCGAAGCGGCTGCTCGACTCGGCCGCGACCCTCTCCTACGACCCGGCGACCGAGATCGACTGGGACGCCCCGCTCCCCGCGGGCCACTACGGGCTCAACCCGGAGTGGAGCACGCTGTACGGCACCAGGCTCTGGGACGGGATGAGCGAGGAGCAGCGGGTCGTGCTGACCCGGCACGAGGTCTGCTCGATCATGACCACCGGCATCTGGTTCGAGATGATCCTGCAGCAGATGGTGCTGCGCGACCAGTACCTGAAGAACCCGGCCGATGCCGAGTTCCGCTTCGCCCTCACCGAGATCGCCGACGAGTGCCGGCACTCGATCATGTTCGCCCGCGCCTGCGAGAAGATGGGCGTCCCCCAGTACAAGCCGAACTCCGTGATCGCCCAGGCCGGCCGCCTCTACAAGGCCACCGCCCGGGGCGAGATCGCCTACGGCGGCATCCTGGTGGCCGAGGAGGTGCTCGACGTCATGCAGCGCGACTGGATGCGCGGCGAGAACGTCCTCGACATCGTCCGCGGCACCTCCCGGATCCACGTGGTCGAGGAGTCCCGGCACATGAAGTTCGCCCGGCAGCAGATCCGCGAACGGCTGCGCGGCGCCTCGCCCGCGCGCCGGCGGGCCGCCGCCACCGGGATCGCGGCCGGCGCCTTCGTCATCGTCAGCAGCATGGTGCACCCGGGGGTGTACGAGGCCGCGGGCCTGGACCGCGAGCGCGCGGTCGCCGAGGTGCGCGCCAACGAGCACCGCAAGGCGATGATGCGCACCAGCTCGCGCCACCTGATGGCGTTCCTCGCCGAGTGCGGCCTGCTCACCAAGGCCTCGGCCGCCGTCTACCGCCGCATCCACATGCTCTGACCCGGTCCGCGCCGAACAGCGCCTCCCCCACCCGGATCCCCCGCGGAACGCCCCCGACCCCCACCGAGCGAGGACCCCACCCCGGCCATGGCCTACGCGATCACCAGGACCTGCTGCAACGACGCCTCCTGCGTCTCCGTCTGCCCGGTCAACTGCATCCACCCCACGCCCGGGGAACCGGACTTCGGCACCACCGACATGCTGTACATCGACCCGGCCGCCTGCATCGACTGCGGCGCCTGCGCCGACGCCTGCCCGGTCGACGCGGTCTTCCCCGTCGACCGGCTCACCGGGCCCGACACCGTCTTCGGCGACCTCAACCGCGACTACTACCGCGACCACCCCAACGACCACGCCTGGGGCGAACCCGCATTCCCCCGCAGCCTGCCGAACGGCCTCGGCCTCGGGACGCCGCGCATCGCCATCGTCGGCACCGGCCCGTCCGCGAGCTACACCGCCCAGTCGCTGCTGCGCACCACCGGCGCCGAGCTCACCATGATCGACCGGCTGCCGGTGGCCGGCGGCCTGCTGCGGCACGGCGTCGCCCCCGACCACCAGTCCACCAAGCGGATCGCCGAGAGCTTCGCGTCCGTCTTCCGCCACCCGCGCCTGACCGTGCACCTCAACGTCGAGGTCGGCCGCGACCTGACGCACGACGAACTGGCGGCCCACCACCACGCGGTGGTCTACGCGGTCGGCGCCGCCGCCGACCGCCGGCTCGGCCTGCCCGGCGAGGACCTCCCCGGCAGCCTCCCCGCCACCACCCTGGTCGGCTGGTACAACGCCGACCCCACCGTGCCCGCGGACGCCGTCGACCTCTCCGCCGAGCGGGTCGTCGTGATCGGGAACGGCAACGTCGCCGTGGACGTCGCCCGGATCCTGCTGCTCGACCCGGACCGGCTCGCCGCCACCGACATCGCCGACCACGCCCTCGCCGCGCTGCGCGGCAGCCGGGTCCGCGAGGTGGTGCTGCTCGCCCGGCGCGGGCCGGAGGAGGCCGCCTGGACCAGGCCCGAGTTCCTCGCCCTGCAGCACCTGCCCGGCGTCGAGCTGGTGGTCGAGGACCGGCCGGGCGTCCGGGCCGCGATCGAGGCGGCCGCCCCCGGCTCCAAGGCCGCGCTGCTCGCCGGGCTCCCGCTGGAGCCGGCCGGCCTCGGCGATCCGCCGCGCCCCGGGCGGCGGATCGTGCTGCGCTTCCACTCCACGCCCACCGCGCTGACCGGCGAGGACCGGGTGACGGGCGTCGAGACGGGCCCGGAGCGGATCGCCGCGGGCCTGGTCGTGCGGTCCATCGGCTACCGCGGCGTGCCCGTGCCCGGGCTGCCCTTCGACGAGGACGCCGCCGCCGTCCCGCACCGCGACGGCCGGGTGCTCGACCCGGCCACCGGCCGGCCGCTGCCCGGCACCTACGTGGTGGGATGGGCCAAGCGCGGCCCCTCCGGCGGGATCGGCGCCAACCGGGCCTGCGCGCAGGAGACCGTCGACGCCTTCCTGGACGATGCCGCGGCCGGCCTGCTGTCCCGGCCGGCCGGCACCGGGAAGGAGTTCGCCCGGCTGGTGCGCAGCCGGCGCCCGGACGCCGTCGGACTGAAGGAACTGCGCGCCATCGACCGCACCGAACGCGCCCGCGGCGAGGCGTCCGGCCGGCCCCGGGTCAAGCTCGCCACCGTGCCCGACCTGCTGGCCGCCGCCCGCCGGTGAGGCGGTTCCACCCCGGCCGGGCCGCCCGGCCGGGGTGGAACCGAGTGGCGGCGCCGTCGCCCGTAGGACCGGCTTGCCGAGGACGACGTCCTGCTCGTCCGCTTCCTCCGGAGTGAGGCCGCAACCGCCCCCGGCGACCGAAGCTCAGTCCTGCCACCGTTCCAGTGCGGGGCGCAGGCCGCGCTTCAGGCTCCGCTTCAGCTGGTCACCGCTGACGAGGGGCCTCTTGAGCAGGATCGGCCGTGGCGTCCAGTCGGCCTCGAAATGGACGACCACCTTGAAGGCGCCCTCCTCCGAGACGGCGCCGGTTTCGTGGGGTGGATAGGCCGGCAGCGTGGGAGGAGTCCACGACCTGCCGGATTCACGGAGCATTTGTTCCGCCGTTTCGCGGAACTCCCTCACGGCGGTCTCGGCGAACGCGTCGTAGGCCGCCCGCTCCATGGGCACGATCAGCACCAGCCTCTCGGGGGGCAGCATCCTCACGGACTGCACCAGTTCCCACATGAGACTGCGACCCGCCCCCAGGACCAGGACCACCAACCGGGCCCGTTCCATGAGGGCCAGAACTGTGTCCTGCCACGCGTCATGTGCCAGGTACATCCGGCGCGCCCCGGCCTGAGGGAGCTTCTGCCCGGGCACTCCGAGCGCTATCACCCGACCGACGGGCTTCAAGGCGGCGACCAGTTGTTCCTCTCCGGTGAGTCCGGAAGTCAGGAGGTCCGACGGGAACCCCGGCGCTCCCCGGGGCGTCGGGTCGAACCTGTCCCGACTCGAGTCGTCCTCAAAGGGTCTGAGGTAGAGCACGAACGGGTCGTCGCCGATGCTCTCCGCCGTCGGAATGATCTCGTTGAGGTGCTGCCGCGCACGACGCCCCAGCGTCTGTCCCCAGATGAAGAACAGCGATCCGGCCCCGGTTCCGAGCAGATCCAACTCCCTTTCCAGCAAGGAGCTGTGACTCGCCGACCAGCGCCAGGCGAGGAAGAACCAGACGGCGATCAGGCCTCCGACGAGCTGCAGGGTGGTGGCCGCTGTCGCCAGCGCTCTTCCCCGGGCCTTCGACTGCACCGGTGGGGCCGGCGTGCGGGAGCTGCCGCCTCCGGCGCCGGTGTCGGCTCCCGCGCCGCCTCCGCCTTCCGGCTGGTCCCTCTTTCCCGATCCTCCGGCTGCCCTCGGCATGCCCACCCCCGCATCCCCGCAGTGAGTTGGACTGACCATTCGTCAATGTGCTCGGCTCAAAGCAAGTATGTTGCCGCAAGGGCGGGATGGGCACTCCCGGAAGCCCCGGACGGCGGCCATGATGGGCACGTGACCGACACCAGGAACCCCCTGTGGAACACCGACGTCAGCTCCGCCTCCTACTCGGCCTCCGACCAGAAGTACCTGGAGACGATACTCGAGCAGTACAAGCTCTGCGTGGAGATGGCCGACCGGGTCAGCGCCCGGCGGAACCTGGCCAACACGTTCTTCCTGTCGCTGAACAGCGGTGTCGTCGCCGTCCTGGCCGCCGCCTCGGACGACGGGCTCGCAGCGGCCTCGGACTGGGCCCTGCTCGCCGGCCTGGTGATCCTGATCAGCCAGTGCGTGGCCTGGTTCGTCATGGTGCGTTCGTACCGGCAGCTCAACGCCGCCAAGTGGCGGGTGATCGGGGACTTCGAGGAGCGGCTGCCCGCCTACGCGTACTCCCGGGCGGAGTGGAGCGCGCTGGGCGAGGGCCGCGACTGGCGGAGGTATTTGCCGCTCACCCGGGTCGAGCAGTGGGTCCCCGTGATCTTCAGCGCGGCCTACCTGATGGGATTCCTCGCCAAGGTGCTCTGACGCGAGACGGGGGACGCAGCCGGAGCATCAGGGCAGCGTGCGCTGCACTCGGGTCAGGAACGGTTCGAGCTGGGTGCGCGTCAGTCTCCTGACCACCCCGAGTTCGGTGCGCCGCCGGAAGGCCGTGGGATCGAGGCGCACGAACTCCGGTGTCCACGCCGGGCCGAAGCGGACGAATCCCCGGATCGAAGGCTCCCGTCGCATCCTGTCCGGGTGCCGGAGAGGAGGGCATTCGGGCAGGCGGGGCGGAGGATCTGAAACGGCCCTTGCTGCGAAGGCCGGAGGAACGGCCTGCCGGAACCGGTCGTACGTGGTGGGGCTGTCGGGCGGCGAGGTTACGGCATCCGGGAGCACGAGCAGGACCAGCCGGGCGGGAGGCAGCAGGCGTACCGCCTCGGTGAACTCCCACAGCGTGCCGGGGCCGGGCCCGGCGACCAGGACGACCAGGCGGGCGCGGTGGATGAGGTCGCTGACGACCGGCTGCCAGTCGTTCAGGGGCAGATACAGCTTGTCGGCTCCCGGGAGCGGGAGGCGCTCGCCCGGCTGACCGACGGCGATCACCCTGCCGAACCTCCGGAAGGTGCGGGCGATCCGCTCCTCGAACGTCCGGGAGCCAGGGTTGTCGAGGCCCAGGAGCAGGGCCGTGTTCAGCGCCGAGGCGGCCGGGTCGAACGCAGGTCCCTGCTGGAAGGTGTTCCTGTCCTCGGCGAACGGGCGGAGGTAGAGGACGAACGGCTCCGGCCCCGCTTCGTCGGGTGAACCGAGGATCCGGGTGGTGTGCCGCCGACCGTGGCGGGAAAGCCGTCTGCCCGCGTAAAGTGCGGCGCCCCCGGTGCAGAGCATGCCAGCCGTGACGAGCAGTGTCTGCCAGACCGGCAGCGAACGGTACGGGGATCGCAGCATCACCCCGGATGTCAGGGTGCGGGTGGCCGCCACCAGGACCAGAAGGCTGCCGGCGACCTGTAGAACGAAGCCGAGGAGTCGCAACGCCCTTCCGGCTGCTGAGCGTTGGATCCGACCGGGGGCGGGTCGGCCGTCCTGCGCGCTGGTGTCCATGGGAGGAATGATGGGCCGGGCTCCCGGCCCGTCAAGGGTGGGAAACCGGCCGGGCCGGCGCGGCCGCACCCTGGTTTCTCCTCCTCGGCCGGCGGTGCGACGGGTAGCATGTGCCTCCCATGACCACACTCGCCGTCACCGGCCACATGGACCTCACGGAGGGCTCCCTCCCGCTCATCCGGGCCGCGTTGCGCAGGCTCCTCCAGGAGTACGCTCACGAGGGCGTGACCGGATTGTCGTGCATCGCCCAGGGCGCGGACACCCTCTTCGCCGAGGAACTGCTCGCCATCGGCGGCAAACTCGTGGTCGTCGTCCCGTCCAGGGACTACCGGCGGACCGTGGTCGCTCCCGATCACGCCCCGGCGTTCGACCGCCTTCTGGAGGCCGCGGCGGAGGTGGTGGCTCTGCCCAACGAGACCGCCGGCCGGAGCGCGTACGAGGCCGCGAACCGTGCGTTGATCCACGGCGCCGACAGGCTCGTCGCCGTCTGGGACGGCCAACCGCCGACCGGAAAGGGCGGCGGCACCGCCGACGTGGTCGAGGAGGCACGTGCGGCGGGCCTGGACGTGGACGTCGTCTGGCCCGACGGTGCCGCGCGGCGGGGCTGACCACACCCCGCGGCTCCTCCGGGTCGGTCCGGTAAACCGGTTCCGGCCGAGGCCCGGCGCTCCGCCCGCCGGAGCGCCCGTGCCCGCCTGCCCCGGCCCGGTCCGCCGCCTCACCTGAGCGGCCGTCGGACGGACCGCGCTAGCCTCGGCGGCATGAATCGAACGGGCCGGTACCGTCTGCGCACCCGGCTGCGCGCCCACCTGCCGTGGTTCCTCGTCGACCGGGGCGTCGCCCGCAAGGGCCGCCGGGACTGCGGCGACCACGAGTGGTACAACCAGGACGGCTTTGTGGCCCGCTGCTACCACTGCGAGGCGGGCGAACGCCCCTGGACGTGACGGGGGCCGCCTCCCGGCCCCCGAGTCGGCCGTACGCGTTGCTCCGGCCGGCCACGATCCGCGCTCCCCGAATCCGACGGCGACGCCGCTCGCCGCCGGGATCCATCCGACAACCTGAGGTGCGGTTGAGGTCAAGCCCGCTGCCGGCCGGTCCGGCTTCTCGTGCAGCCTCTCACTGTGTGGGAGCCGGCGATGCGGACGGTGGCATCAGGCACGGGGTGGTGACACTCAGGGCCATGCGTTTGTCGCTGGTGCTGTCGACGCGGACGGTGTAATTGCTCTCGGGATGGCGGGTCCAGAGAGCCACAGACGGCTTCGTGTCCGTGGCCTCACGGTAGACGGTGACCTTCAGGCCCTCTTTCGTCAGCAGGTCCCGGGCGCTGCGAACGACATCGTTGTGCCGGGCACCGGGGACGTCACTGTGGACGAAGTACAGAAGGGTGTAGCGGCCGTCGGGAGCTGATTCGCCGTTCCTGCCGATGCATGGGTGAAAGCCGGCCTCTTCCGGCTCGCTGTTGATCTCGATGCCGACCGTCTGCACCAGGTGGGCGATGAGCTGGCGCGCCCAGTCGAGGGTTTCCTGCTGGGATTTGACGGGCAGGGGGTCGTACTTCCCGGTACCGGGGTTGGACATGCAGGCTCCAAGGGTGGCGACCATCAGCGCCACTGCCAGGAGGCGCTTGAGTCGGGTACCGGTACCGGTGTCGGACCGGCGGGTGGACGGACGGGTCATGAGTGTCGTTCTCCGCGATCGCTTCAGTGCCAGATGGGAATGAACCCTCCGATGACTATCTCCTTGGGATCGACCTCCGGCTGCTTGCCTGCGATGATCTTTCCCTGGTTATTGAAGCTGTCCGAGTTCTCGTTCCAGTAGCCACCGTGGCCCGAGGTGTCGGTATAGAGGTTGTTGCCGCCGAATCCGATGATGTGGGGGCCGGGACCCAAGGTGTACCCGCCGACGAGACGCGTGGGATCGTCCTCGGCCTCCGAGATCCACACATGATCGGGGTTGGTCTGAAGCTCCTTGGCCTCGTCGACGCCCATACCGGGGCTGCCGAGGGCGATGATGTCGTCGGCGTGCAGACCGTCGCCACCACTCGCGGCAACGCCAACGGCGTAGGTTCCGTAGCTGTGCGCAACGTAGGTGAGATGGGTCTTCGGCTCGCCGTGTGCGACTCTGAGTCCGTCGGAGAAACGCCGCATGTCGTCGGCACCGTCCTTTCCGCGCTGGGGATTCCCCGCTTCCAGGAGGCTCTCCGGGGTGTCGTAGCCGAGGTAGGAGATCACCGAGACGGTCTCGCCGGGTTCCGCATTTCCCTTCGCGTTGCCCTGCAGCCGGCGGATGAGGTCGATCTGCCCCGGGACACCGTTGAACTCGGTGTTCGTGCCGGGGACGAACACCGCGGTGTGCGTGGCCTTGTCGGGGTTTCCGGTGGCGACGATTGCGCGCCCGTCGCCCTCGTACGCCTCGGGGTCGATGCCGAGGAGGAACATCTGGTGCTCCTCGTCCTTCGTGTTGGCGGTGTCCTCGAGCTTGTTCTTGATGGTCTGGAGTGCCGCCTTGCGCTTGTCGTAGGCGGACTGGTCGAGACCGAGCGTGGCGGGCGTGCCGGCCTGATGAAGCGGCCCGTTGACCTGGTTCCGGTGCCGGGTTCCCGTGCTCTCCACGGCGTGCGCGAGGGCCTTCCAGCCCTTTGCGGAATCGCGCAGCCCGTGCGGGTCGAACGCCACCAACAGCTCGTAGACACTGCTCATTTCGCCCCCTGAGCCTGGCTCCAGGCACCGGCGATCGCCTGCTCGTTGTGCGCGTGGGCCGCGGCGTTGGAACGGAGGTTGGTGGCGGTATCCGTGAGCCGCTGGCGAAGTGTGCCGAGCGGGGTGGCCCAGCCGCTTCCCAATTGCCCGAGCCCGCCCGCGATCGACCAGCCGACGAGTTGGCCGGATGCGGTGGTCGCCGAGCTCAGTGCGTTCTGGACCGGACTGGCGAGCTCCTCGGCGAGGGTGCTCGCCACGTTCGCAGAGGTGTCCAGCTCGCCTGGACTGATGGCAACTTCGTCTGCCTCGTTGCTGGCTCCCCCCGGAGTCGAATCTCGGACGCGCGCGGTCCGCCAACTGACGCCGAGTCGGTGTGGGTGCGCTGAGCATCCGTAAAACTACGCAGATGATGTGCCCTCATCATGACTCATTCGTTCGATTTCATGAAATGCCCGGTCTGAGCCGGCACGGCAGGGCGGCGCAAAAGACTTCAGCGAGGTCGAGGTCAGGCGCGGGAGGTCAGCCGGTCCGACTTCTCGTGCGGCGTGGGGACCACCGCGGCCGCCACCAGGGGGAACGTCACGGCCAGGGCGTACGCCCAGCCGAAGCCCGTGGCGCCGATCAGGGCCCCGGCCCCCGGCCCGACGCAGGCGGCCACGGCGTTCTGCACCGTGGTGTGCACCCCCAGCGCCCGCCCGGCCCAGGCCGGACCGGCGTACTCGGCCACGGCCGTGAACGACAGGCCGTTGGTGGACACCGTCACCACGCCCGCCGCCAGCAGCGCCGCCACCGCCACCCCCGAGCCGGCGAACGCGCCGGCCGCCAGCACCGCCAGCACCCCGGACGCCGTCCACGCCAAGCGCCGCATCGGGCCGACCCGGCTGCCGGCCACGTCCGACCACCGCCCGGCCGCCAACCTCGCGCCCGCCCCGGCCACCTGGACGCACGCCAGCACCGGCCCGGCCGCCGACGGCGACCAGCCGCGCTCGTCCACCAGGAAGACCAGCGCGAACACCGACACCGTGAACTGCGGCACCACCAGCAGCGTCGCCGCACCGTGCAGCCGCCACAACACCGGTGTCCGGTACGGGTTCCCGGCCCGCTCGTCCGCCCCGCCGCCGGCCCGCGCCGGGTCCCGGACGGCGAGCACCACCAGCAGCGCCGCCGCCACGCTCAGCCCGCCCAGCACCGCCAGCGCCGTCCCGCGCCCGTGCCCGGCCAGCGGCGGCAGCAGCAGCGCGGCCACCGCGACCCCCAGCGGCAGTGAGGTCTGCCGCAGTCCCATCGCCAGCCCGCGCTCCTCCGGCGGGAACCAGCCGAGGATCAGCCGCCCGCTGGACGCGTGCGCCGACGCCCCGGCCGCGCCGGCCAGCAGGAAGCACGCCCCGAGCGCGACCGTGCCCCGCACCGCGGTCGCCCCGAGCAGGACCAGTCCGCCGGTCCCCAGGCCGGACGCCAGTACCCACCGCTCGCCCCACCGGTCCGCCGCGGCGCCCCACGGGGTGAGCGTCAGCACCAGCCCGACGGTCGGGCAGGCGGCCAGCATCGCGGCCCGGGAGAGCGACAGCCCCTCGTCCCGCAGCGCCGGGATCAGGTACGGCAGGCCGAACTGGAACGCGCACCCGGAGGTCATCGCGAACATCCCGACGGCGAGGACCAGCCAACGCCGCCGGCCACCCTGTGAGTCGTCCATGCCGGGCAGCTCATCAGAGGAACGCGGGATTCGGCAGGCGCGCCCACGGAGCGGACGGGCCCGCGCCGCGGAGGGCCCGGCCGGCACGTCAGGGGCGGCGGGGAAGCGGGGCGAGCGGCCATGGCTCAAGCCCCCCGAGGCGTGGCCGGACAGCATGGTCCGGGTCCCCGCAGGCGCCGCCCGTGCGGTTCCCGTTCCCGCCGGGCGTGCGGTCCCGGCGGGAACGGAGTCGGGGCCTCGGACGCGCCTCAGGCGGCCACGCGGCGCGGCGGGTCGTAGGCCGCCCGGAGCCGGGCCTGGGCGGCCGGGGTGGCGCCGAGGTGGTCGAGGCCGAGCAGGGCGGCCCCCAGGACCGGCGGTGCGACGACGACCCGCGGCTCCGCCAGCGGTGCCGCGGCGGCCAGCCGGGCCGTCAGGTTGTCGAGCAGCAGCGGCTGCCGCGAGGCGAGCACGCCGCCGCCCAGCACCACGGGGGCCGGCGCGTCCAGCAGCCCCAGCCGTCCGAGCGCGACGACGGCGAGGCGGGTGATCTCGTCGGCCTGCCGGTCGATCAGCTCCAGCGCGACCCGGTCCCCGGCCTCGGCGACGGTGAACAGCACCCGGACGATCTCGTGCAGCCGGGCGGACGGCAGCTGCCCGAGGTGGACGGCCTCGGCGACGGCGCCGCTGCTGGCGAGGTCGAAGTGCTCGGCGATGGCCCCGGCGAGCGCGGTGGGGCCGCCGCGGCCGTCCTCCGCCCGGACGGCGTGCCACATGCTGTTGACGGCGAGGCCGCTGCCGCCGCCCCAGTCGCCGGTGAGCTCGCCGAGGGCGGGGAAGCGCGCGGTGCGGCCGTCGGGGAGCAGGCCGACGCAGTTGATGCCGGCGCCGCAGACGACGGCGACGCCGCGCGGGCCGTCGGTGCCGGCCCGGAGCAGGCCGAAGGTGTCGTTGACGACGGTGGTGCTGACGCCCCACGGGTGGGACTCGAGGGCGGCGCGCAGGGCCTCCTCCTCCACCGGGAGGTCGGCGTTGGCGAGGCAGGCGCTGACGTGGCCGGCCAGCACGCCGCTGCGGAACGAGAGGCCGGCCGCGGCGACGGCCTCCTCGACCAGCGGGGCGAGGCCGGCCACGGCCGCCGCGCCGCCGATCTTCTGCGGGGCGAAGCCGCCGCCGCGGGCGGTGCCGTGGACGGTGCCGTCGGCGCCGACCAGGGCGACGTCGGTCTTGGAGTTCCCCGCGTCGATGGCGAGTACGCCGGGCAGGAGTGGTTCGGGCTGGTGGGTCATCGGTCCCCGCGCTCGTACGTGGCCCGGCCGTTGTCCCCGGCCGGGGGTGGTCGGTCTCCTCGTGGCCCGGCCCGCGGCCTCCCGGGGGAGCGCGGGCCGGGCCGGGCGGGTCAGGCCCAGGCGAGGTGCTCGCGGTTGTGGGCGAGCAGCCGGTCCGTGAGCCGGTCGGCGAGTTCGATCTGGCCGACCAGCGGGTGGGCGAGCAGGGCGTCGAAGACGCGGTCGCGGCCGCCGTGCAGGGCGGCGTCCAGGGCCAGGTGCTCGTACGCGGTGACGTTCGCGATCAGCCCGGCGTAGAGCGGCTCGACGGGGCGCTGCGGCAGCGGGCGCACGCCTGCCGCACCGACCTCGGCCGGCACCTCGATGACGGCGTCGTCCGGCAGGAACGGCAGCACGCCGTCGTTGCGGGTGTTGACCACCTGGACGGACGTCCCGCCGCCCGTCCCCAGCAGCGCGGCGATGAGCTGCACCGCCGCCTCGGAGTAGAACGCGCCGCCGCGCCTGCCGAGCAGCTCCGGCTTGGTGTCGAGCGCCGGGTCGGCGTACATCTCCAGCAGCTGCCGTTCGATCGCGGCGACCTCGGCGGCCCGCGAGCCGGTGGCCCTGAGCTCCTCGACCACGACGTCGTGCTGGTAGAAGTAGCGCAGGTAGTAGGACGGGACGACGCCGAGGTGCTCGATCACCCGCTGCGGCAGGTGCAGGTCCTCGGCGATCTCCTTGCCGAAGGAGCCCAGCAGTTCGGGCAGCACCTCCCGCCCGGTGGCCGCGCCGGGCGCGTCGAGCAGGGTGACCCCGCGTTCCCAGGTGAGGTGGTTGAGGCCGACGTGGTCGAGCCGGATCAGCTCCGGGTCGACGCCGAGGTGCCCGGCGAACCGCCGCTGGAAGCCGATCGCGACGTTGCAGAGGCCGACGGCCTTGTGGCCCGCGTCGAGGAGGGCGCGGGTGACGATGCCGACCGGGTTGGTGAAGTCGACGATCCAGGCGCCGGGGTTGGTCCGGCGGACCTCCTCGGCGATGTCCAGCACCACCGGGACGGTGCGCAGCGCCTTGGCGAGGCCGCCGGCCCCGGTGGTCTCCTGGCCGACGCAGCCGCACTCCAGCGGCCAGGTCTCGTCCCGGTCGCGGGCGGCCTGTCCGCCGACCCGCAGCTGCAGCAGCACCGCGTCGGCGCCGGCGACGCCCGCCGCCACGTCGGTCGTGGTGGTCACCACGGCGCCGTGCCCCTGCTTGGCGAAGATCCGCCGGGCCAGGCCGCCGATCAGCTCCAGCCGGCCGGCCGCCGGGTCGACGAGCACCAGCTCGCCGACCGGCAGGGTGTCCCGCAGCCGCGCGAAGCCGTCGATCAGCTCGGGGGTGTACGTCGAACCGCCGCCGACGACGGCCAGCTTGAGTGAGGACATCAGCCCTTGACCCCTGTCAGTGTCACGCCTTCGATGAAGGCTTTCTGCGCGAAGAAGAAGAGGACGATCACCGGAGCCATCACCAGCAGGGTGGCGGCCATGGTGAGGTTCCAGTTGGTGTGGTGGGCGCCCTTGAAGGACTCCAGGCCGTACGAGAGGGTCCAGGCGCCGGGCTCGTTGCTGGCGTAGATCTGCGGGCCGAAGTAGTCGTTCCAGCAGTAGAAGAACTGGAACAGCGCGACGGCGGCGATGGCCGGCTTCGCCATCGGCAGCACCACCCGGAGCAGGGTGCGCAGGTCGCCGCAGCCGTCGATCCTGGCCGCCTCCAGGTACTCCTTGGGGATGGTCAGCAGGAACTGGCGCAGCAGGAAGATCGAGAAGGCGTCGCCGAAGGCCATCGGGATGATGAGCGGCCAGAGCGAGCCGCCGAGGTGGAGCTGCTTGGCCCAGAACAGGTACATCGGGATGACGGTGACCTGCGGCGGCAGCATCATCATCGCGATGACCGCCATCAGGGCCAGGTTGCGGCCGCGGAAGCGGAACTTGGCGAGAGCGTAGGCCACCGGGAGGCTGGAGACGACGGTCAGCACGGTGCCGAGGCCGGCGTACAGCAGGGTGTTGCGCCACCAGGTGAGGAAGCCGGGCGTCCGCCAGACCCTGGTGTAGTTGCCCCACTCCCAGGAGGTGGGCCAGTAGTCGGTGGTGAGTGCCTGGCTGTCGTCCATCACCGAGGTGAGGAAGGCGAACACGAACGGCAGCAGGAAGAACAGGGCGGCGGCGATGGCCAGCGCGTGCACGGCCACCCAGTTGAGGACGGCCCGGCGGCGGGCGGTGCGGGCGGCACCGGTGGGCGGGCCGGGCCGGCGGGCCGGGGCGGACGCCCCGGTGAGCGTGGAGCTGAGAGTCATGATCGGTTCCTCACTGGTCCGCTGGGGCCTGTCCTGTGGATCGGACGGCCCTAGTCATCGCTCGCCATGAAGCCGGACTTTCGACGGAGCAGGATCGAGGTGACGGCCATCGAGATGGCGAACAGCACCAGGGCGACGACGCACGCCGCGCCGTAGTCGAAGCGCTGGAAGCCGAGGTTGTAGACCATCTGCGGCAGGGTCCAGGTGGAACCCTGCGGGAAGCCGGGCTCGAACGGCTGCCCGGAGTTGCCCGCGATGCCGCCGGCGACCTTCCCGGCGACGATCGCCTGGGTGTAGTACTGCATGGTCTGGATGACCCCGGTGACCACGGCGAACATGATGATCGGCGAGATGTTCGGCAGGGTGACGTACCGGAACCGCTGGAACGGGCCGGCGCCGTCGAGTTCCGCCGCCTCGTACTGCTCCTTCGGGACGTCCAGCAGGGACGCCATGAAGATGACCATCAGGTCGCCGACGCCCCACATGGCGAGCATGGTGAGCGCGGGCTTGGACCAGTCCGGGTCGGCGAACCAGCCGGGCTGCGGCAGCCCGATCTCGCCCAGGAAGTGGTTGACCGGGCCGGTGCCGGGGTTGAGCAGGAAGGCGAAGGCGACGGTGGCGGCCACCGGCGGTGCCAGGTACGGCAGGTAGAACGCGGTGCGGAAGAAGCCGGCGCCGGTCTTCACCTTGGTGATCAGCAGTCCGATGCCGAGGCCGAACGCGACCCGCAGGCCCACCATGACGACGACCAGCCACAGGGTGTTGCGCAGGCCGGGCCAGAAGGACGGGTAGTCGTTGAAGACGTAGTCCCAGTTCTTCAGGCCGTTGAAGGCGGGGGCGCCGAAGCCGTTGTACTTCGTGAAGGAGAAGTAGGCGGTGGAGACCAGCGGGTAGAGGAAGAAGACGCCGAAGCCGATCAGCCAGGGGGAGAGGAAGGCGAGGGTGCGGGCCGCCTCCCGGCGGCGCTTCCGGCGCAGCAGGTGCTGCGTGGAGGGCGCCGCCGGGTCGGCCGGTCCGGTGCCCGTGCGGGTGGCGGACGCGAGTGACATGGGAGCTCCGTGGGCCGTTCCCGCTACTTCGCCTGGGCGATGGCGGCGTCGATCTCCTTGGCGGTGGCGGCGAGGCCGGCCGCGAGATCGGCCTGCTTGCCGGACTCGTAGTCGTAGCCGAGGTTCTGCAGCGACACGATGTAGCCGCCGCCGTTGACGCTCGCCGGGGTGGTGCCGGAGTTCGCGTTCCTGGCGATGTCCAGGAAGGTCTTGAAGTTCGGGTCGCTGATCAGCTTCGGCGAGTCGAGCGCGGCGAAGGTGCTCGGCACGTTGTGGATCGCGTTGGCGAAGGAGACCACCGCGTCGGTGTCGGTGGTCAGGTACTTGACCAGCTCCCAGGCGGCGGCCTGCTTCCTGCTGCTGCTGGCGATGCCGACGATGGTGCCGGTCTGGTAGCCGCGGCCGTAGGTGCCGGCCTGGTCGTCCGGCACCGGGAACGGCGCGGTGGCCCACTCGAAGTCGGGCTTGTTCTCGGCGAGCGAGGCGGTGCGCCACTCGCCGTCGATGGCCATCGCGACCTGGCCGGTGTGGAAGGGGTTCTTGGCGCTGAACTCCTCGCCGAAGGTGGCCCGGTACTTGTCGAGCCTGTCGTAGCCGCCGAGCTTGTCGACCAGGCCCTTCTGCCAGCCGAGCATCGCGGCGACCTTGGGGTCGGAGGCGATCGAGGACTTGCCGTCGGTGCCGAAGTAGCCCGGGCCGTACTGGCCGAGGAAGTGCTCGGTGGTGGACTCGTAGCCGTGGTAGAGCGGCATGAAGCCGAGCTGCTTGTAGCCGTCGCCCTCGGCGACGGTCAGCTTGGCGGCGGCCTCGGCGAACTCGCTGAAGGTCTTCGGCGGGGCGGTGATGCCGGCCGCGGCGAAGGCCTTCCTGTTGTAGTAGAGGCCGAAGGCGTCGCCGAGCAGCGGCAGCGAGCACTGGTTGCCCTGGAACTGCGTGTAGTTGAGCATCGCGGCCGGGAAGGTCTTCGCGGCGTCGATCCCGCTCTTCTGCAGGAAGGGCTTGAGGTCGGCGAAGGCCTTGGTCGAGCAGAACATGCCGACGTTGTTGGTGGTGAAGGAGGAGACCACGTCGGGGGCGTCGTCACCGCCGGCCCGCAGGGCCTGGTTGACCTTGTCGTCCGCGATGTTGCCGACGGCCTTGACGTGGATGTTCGGGTGGGCCTTCTCGAAGGCGGCGATGTTGTCGTTGATCGCCTTCACCTCGGAGTCCTGGCTCCAGCCGTGCCAGAAGGTGATGGTGACGTCCTTGCCGCCGGCCGAGTCGTCGTTGCCGCCGGCGTCGTTGGTGCCGGTGCAGGCGGTGGCGAGCAGGGCCAGGACGGCGCTGCCGGTGACCGCGGCGAGCGTGCGGCGGCCTCTGCGGGAGGTGGTGGCGTGCACTTCGAGGTCCTCCTGGGGGTGCGCGGGCAGGCGTCATTGCCTCTGGTCCCGCGTTCGGGGTTGGGGGAGAGGTGGGTGCAGGTGCGTTTCGGGGTGGCGGCGGGAGCGTCAGTGGGTGGAGAAGACCGCCTCCCGGGCGGTGGCCAGCGCGCGTTGCAGCGCACCGGTCAGGACGGGGGAACCGGGCAGGGTGCTGCTGCGGACCTCCGGCCGGGCCATGGAGATCCGGGCCAGTTCCTCCTCGACGAGCGCGCGCAGCCGTTCGCCGCCCGCCGTCGGCACGTCGCCGGAGACGACCACCAGCCGGGGGTCGACGACGGCGACGATCACGGCCAGCCCGACGGCGAGCCGGCCGGCCAGGGCGGTGAGGAAGTCGTCGCCGGCGCCCGGGGTCTCCAGGGCCTTGGCGACCGCCTCCTCGGCCGTGGGCGCGCCCAGCCCGTACTCGCGGGCCAGGGCCCGGACGGCGGGTGCGCCGACCAGTTCCTGGAACCCGCCGGCCTTGCGGCGGCGCGTGTCCCGCACGACCGGCGCGCCGGGCACCGGCATGTAGCCGACCTCCCCGGCGCCGCCGGTGAAGCCGCGGTGCAGCCGTCCGGCGATCACGATCGCGGCGCCGGTGCCGTCCCCGGCCCAGAGCAGGACGAAGTCCTCGAACCCGCGCGCCGCGCCGGAGGCCTGCTCGGCGACGGCGGCGAGGTTCACGTCGTTCTCGATCGACACCGGCGCGCCGATCGCCCCGGAGAGTTCCTCGACCAGCCGGGGCGAGTGCCAGCCGGGCAGGTGGGAGGCGTAGCGGAGCTTGCCGGTGACCGGGTCGGGGGCGCCGCCGACGCCGATCGTGACGGTGTGCAGGGCGCCCTCGGCGAGTCCGGCCGCGCGGACCGCCCCGGCGACGGCGGCGGCGATCCGGGTGACGGTCTCCGCGGCCGGCCAGCCCTTGGTCGGGACGACGTGCTCGGCCAGCGTGGTGCCGGTGATGTCGGCGACCGCGACCCGGACGAGGTTGTTGGTGACGTCCAGCCCGGCGACGTAGCCGGCGGCCGGATTCACCTGGTAGAGCTGCGCGTTGGGGCCGGGGCCGCCGGCCGTGGTGCCGACCGGAAGGACCAGTCCGGCCGCCTCCAGGCGGGCCAGCAGCTGGGAGGCGGTGGGCTTGGAGAGCCCGGTCAGGGTGCCGATCTGGGTGCGGGAGAGCGGGCCGTTCTCCAGCAGCAGTTCCAGGGCGGCGCGGTCGTTGATGGCCCGCAGCAGGCTGGGGGTGCCGGCGAGGGGGGCCTTGGCGGTGGTCTTGGTCACGCGAGGAATCCTCCTCTTCCCGCAGGTCGGGCGGCAGCCGGGTGGGCGAGCGCGGCCGGGACGGGCTCCGGCGGCAGCCGGGTGGGCTTCGGGCTTCGGGCTCGGGCTTCGGTGCGAACTGTTAGGAAACTTTCCAGTCGCTTGAGACAGGACCGTACGGTCCCCGTCAGGAGGGTGTCAATGGTCCTTCCGGCGGTGGATGCCGAAGCGTTACCGGGCAGCACGAAGCCCCGCCTCCCGGGATGCAGGGGGGCGGGGCTTTCGTCCGCTTTCACGGCGGCAGGGCTGCGGCCGCGTGCCGTCGGGTGCCGGGCGCGGTCAGGGCGACTTGGCCCCGGCGTCGTCGGCGGGCCTGACCGGCGCCGGTATCGGCGCGGTCGCCAGGTACCGCGGTGAGGCCGGGTCGGCCAGCGCGGACGGCGGCGCGGCGTCGCCCGACGCCGACGCGGTCGTCAGCACCACCGCCGCCGAGGCCGCCCCGGCCGCCGCGCCCGCGGCACCGGCCGGCACGACCTCCTCCTTGACCTTGATCCCGGCCACGTCGAACGCGGTCTTCAGCCGCTGGCGCAGCGCCCGCGCGACACTCAGCGACCTGCCCGGCGCCGTCCGGGCCTCGACCCGCAGCACCACCGAGTCCGCCGCCACCGACTCCACGCCCAGGACCGACATCGGCGCCCAGACCAGCTCGTCGAACGGCGCCTCCTTGGCCATCGCCTCGGCCGTCTCGTGGATCAGCTCCTCGACCCGGGCGAGGTCCTCCTTGTAGCCGACCTGGACGTCCACCGAGGCGGTCGACCAGCCCTGGCTCATGTTGGCGATCCGCTTCACCTCGCCGTTGCGGATGTACCAGATCTCGCCGTTCGCGCCGCGCAGCTTGGTCACCCGCAGGCCGACCTCCAGCACGGTGCCGGTGGCCACCCCGGTGTCGATCTCGTCGCCGACGCCGTACTGGTCCTCCATGATCATGAAGACCCCGGAGAGGAAGTCGGTGACCAGGTTGCGGGCGCCGAAACCGATCGCCACACCGGCGACACCGGCGCTCGCCAGCAGCGGCGCGAGGTTCACCCCGAGCGCCGAGAGCACCATCAGCGCGGCCGTGCCCAGGATGGTGAACGACGCGACGCTGCGCAGCACCGAGCCGATGGCCTCCGAGCGCTGCTGCCGCCGCTCGGGGTTGACCACCCCGGTGTTGGCGAGCAGGCCGCCCAGCCGGCCGGGCTCGTCGGCGTCCTCGCCCGGCTTGATCATCCGCGCTATCAGCTGGGTGATCAGCTTGCGCACCACGGCCCGCAGCACCATGGCCAGCACGATGATGAAGACGATCCGCACCCCGCTGGCCAGCCACTCCTGCCAGTGCGAGTCGAACCAGCTGGCCGCCTGCTTGGTGGTGTCGCTGACCTCCTGCGTGCTGGTCGGGATCCTGAGGTCGAGCTGCGGCAGCGCGGGGGCCGTCGGGCTGGGGGCCGGGGCCGGCGATCCGGCCGGACCCGTCGTGGTCGTGAGCGTCGTGGACTCGTCGGCGAACAGGCCGACGGCACCGGACCGGAGCACGTGCGGGACCTTCCTTGCAGGGGGCGTGGCACAGCCCGCCGCCGCGGAAGCATGCCCCTGGCCTGCGGACCGTCCGCCTTAGCCTATCGGCCGCGGAACCGCCCGCCGGACACACCGACGGCCGGCGGGCGGTCGTACGGGAGCCGCCGCCGGGCGTGCGCGAACCGCCCGGACGCCCCGTCAACGCCCCGGCGCGCCCCTGCTCCGCTCCCCGCACCGGGGCCGCAACCGGGCTGCGGCCGCGCTACGACCCGGCCCGGACCGGGCTCCGACCAGCCGCGTCGTCCGCCCGCCGCCCCGGCTGCCCCGACCGGCCGGGCCGTCCGCCGGAGGGGTGCCCGCGCGGGGCCCGCCACCGTCCCCCGGAGGGGGCCCGGGTGCAACCCGTCCGTCGCCCGGGCATACGGGGTATGACAGAAGCCACACCTGGTGTTCATGCCGGGTCCGTTACACAGGAGTGGTGGCGCCGTACAAAGGCGTAAGGCGACACTGGGGGAGATCACGCACCCGTTGCGTGGTCGAACCGCTCGTCCCGGCGCGAGCCACGCGCCGCAGGCGTCCAAGGAGGCATCCGTGCCGCATGTCCTGGTCCTCAACGCGTCCTACGAGCCACTCGGCGTCGTATCGATGCGCCGCGCACTCATCCTGGTCCTCAATCACAAGGCGGTCAGCCTGGAGGACTCGGGAGTCACTCTGCACAGCGCCACCAGCGCCCTTCCGGCGCCGTCCGTCGTCCGCCTGACCCGCTTCGTGCGGGTCCCCTTCTGCGGGCCCGTCCCGCTCACCCGCCGGGCGCTGTTCGCCCGCGACCACGGCCGTTGTGTCTACTGCGGGGCCGCCGCCACCAGCGTCGACCACGTCATCCCGCGCAGCCGGGGCGGCCAGCACCGGTGGGACAACGTGGTGGCGGCCTGCCGCCGCTGCAACCACACCAAGGCCGACCGCCACCTCACCGAACTCGGGTGGCGGATGAAGCGCCCGCCCGCCCCGCCGAGCGGCCTGGCCTGGCGCATCATCGGCACCGGGATCAAGGACCCGCGCTGGCGTCCCTACCTGGAGCCGTACGGCGGCGGCGACCTGCTGCGCGCCCCGCAGTGGGGCGAGTACGAGCACCACGACCATACCGACGCCGGGCACACCGTGCCGCTCGGCCGGGCGCACGCCGCCCACCCCGCCCCCGTCCGCCGCGGTGAGCAGCCCGAACCGCTCTCCGCCTGACCCGCTCCACAAGGGCTTGCCCGTCAGACAACCCGGTACGCCTCATGGGCCGCCGCGCACCCCACCGGGGAGCGC
>NZ_JBEYVJ010000080.1:0-28223 GCF_040643935.1 Kitasatospora sp. NPDC047058
GGCCCCGGCCCGCACCTCCCGCCGCCCGGGGCGTCGCAGGCCCCGGGCGGTTCCCCCGGCCGCCGCACCGCCGAGCGGTCGGAACACCCGAGCAGTCAAACACCCGAGCAGTCGAAGCACCCGAGCAGAGAAGAGTTCCGTGATGACTTTCCGCATGCCCGCCGAGTGGACCGAGCACGAGGGCTGCCTGATGGCCTGGCCGACCAGGGCCGAGCTCTGGGGCGCTGCCTACGACGAGGCGAAGCTGGAGTACGCTGGCGTGGCGCGGGCGATCGCCGCGTTCGAGCCGGTGACCATGGTCGCCCGCCCCGGGCAGGGCCAGGAGGCCCGGGCGCTCTGCGGGGAGGGCGTCGAGGTGGTGGAACTTCCCCTCGACGACTCGTGGCTCCGCGACTCGGGCCCGATCTTCGTGCTCGGCCCCGACGGGCGGCGCGCCGGCGTGGACTTCCGGTTCAACGCCTGGGGCGGCAAGCACCACCCGTGGGACGCCGACGACCGGATCGCCGGCCTGCTGCTGGAGCGGATGGGCGTCGAGCGCATCGACTCCCGGATGATCATGGAGGGCGGTGCCGTCACCGCCGACGGCGAGGGCACCCTGATCACCACCGAGCAGTGCCTGCTCCACCCCAACCGCAACCCGGGCATGAGCCGGGAGGAGATCGAGGCCGAGCTGAAGGCCCGGCTCGGCGTCACCACGGTGATCTGGCTGCCGTACGGCGGGCTCCTGGACACCGAGACGGACGGCCACGTGGACGGCGTCTGCGCGTTCGTGGCCCCGGGCAAGGTGGTCGTCCAGCTCCCGGACGACCCGGCGCATCCCGACCACAAGCGGATGCGGGAGAACCGGGCCGTCCTGGAGGCCGCCGTCGACGCCCGGGGCCGGAAGCTGGAGATCCTCGACCTGCCGCAGAGCGCCTTCGTCGACGTCGACGGCAAGGCGACCGAGGTCGGCTACCTGAACTTCTACATCGCCAACGGCGGGGTCGTCGTCCCGACCGCGGGCGTGCCCCAGGACGAGGGGGCCCTCGCCGTGATCGCCGCCGCCCTGCCCGGCCGCAAGGTGGTCGGGGTGCGCTCGCGGGTCATCGCCTACGGCGGTGGCGGCGTCCACTGCATCACCCAGCAGGTCCCGGCCGCCCGGCCCGGCGTCTGACCGGCCCCGTCCGACCGGCCCCCACGGAAGAGAACCCCATGCGCACCTCCCGCGACGGGACCAGAACCCGCACCCCACGAAGCCGCCGCCGGCCCGCCGTCCTCCCGGCCGCCGCCGTCGCCGCCGCCCTCGCCCTGACCCTGGCCACCGCCTGCGCCGGCCCGCCCAAGGACGGCGGCACCGACGGCGGGACGGCCTACCGGATCTCCGACGGCACCCCGCCCGCCCGGGGGGGCCTGGAGTCCTTCACCTGGGCCCTGTACGCCGAGCCGCCCACGCTGGACTACGTCTCGGCGTTCGACTACCCGCAGAACACCATCCTCGCCAACGTCTGCGAGAGCCTGATGCGGTGGACGCCGCAGCTCACCCTCGCCCCCGGGCTGGCGGAGAAGGCCACCAGCCCCGACCCGACGACCTGGGTCTACGACCTGCGGCCCGACGTCCACTTCCACGACGGCGGTGTCATGACCGCCGACGACGTGGTCTACAGCCTCGGCCGCCAGACGGACCCGGACAACGCCGCGGCCTGGGCCCAGCAGTTCCGCAACGTCGGCAGCATCACCAAGACCGGCCCACTCCAGGTCACCGTCAAACTCACCCGGCCCGACTCGCAGTTCAACCAGTACATGGCCACCGCCGCCGGAGCCGTCTCCTCCCGGGCGGGGACCGAGGCGGCCGGCAAGGACTACGGCACCAGCGGCAGCCTCGACTGCACCGGCCCGTTCAGCCTCGGCACCTGGACCAAGGGCCAGTCCGTCGAACTCCGGCGCTTCGACGGCTACTGGGGCCCCAAGGCGAAGTCGGCCAAGGCCGTCTTCCGCTTCCTCACCGACCCCTCGGCGCGCGTCAACGCCCTGCTCACCGGCGAGGCCGACGGCGGCTACCTGATCCCCACCGAGAGCTACGACCGGCTGCGCTCGTCCGGCGCCGGATCGCTCTACTTCGGCGAGGGCCTCAGCACGGTCAACGTCAACGTCACCAACATGCAGGGCGTGCTCGGCGACGCCCGGGTCCGCCAGGCGCTCTCGCTCGCCCTCGACCGCTCCGGCTTCGTGCGCACCGGGCTCGGCGGGGCCGGCCGGGTCACCGGCTCGCTGACCACCCGCGCGGCCTGGGCGGCCGCCCCCGAGCACGTCCGTGACGAGGCGTTCCAGGGGCTGACCCCCACCGCCCCCGACCTCGGCCGGGCCAGGGCCCTGGTCGAGGAGGCCGGCGCCACCGGGAAGACCGTCACCGTCGCCACCAGCCCGATCGGGCAGGACGTCTCGCTGCTCGCCACCGCCGTCCAGGCGGCAGGGGCGAAGATCGGACTGGACGTCCGGCTGAGGACCATCGCCCCCAACGCCTTCACCGCCCTCTTCACCGACCCCGCGGCCCGCGAGGGCATCGACCTGTTCCCGGAGACGTACTACGACTCCATCACCGACCCGCTCGACCTGCTGGCCAACTTCCGGACCGGTGCCTACCAGAACTTCGCCTCCTACAGCGACCCCGGCTACGACGACCTGGCCGACCGGGCCGTGGCCGCCACCGACTCCACCGAGCGGTTCACCCTCGCGGCCCGGCTCCAGAGGCTCGCCTCCGAGCGGCTGCTCTGGATCCCCGTCGCCGAGTGGCCCACCTCGGTGTTCCTGAACAAGCGGATCACCGGCGCCCCCACCACCATCTCCTACCTCTACCACCCGTGGGCGGCCGACGTGGGGGCGGCCCGGTGAGCTTCCTGAGATTCGCCGCCCGCCGGCTGGCCGAGCTGGCCGCCACCCTGGCCGGCGCCTCGTTCGTGATCTTCGGCGCGCTGTACCTCGCCCCGGGCAGCCCGGCGAGCTTCCTGCTCGCCGGCCGCTCGGCCTCCCCGGAGGCCCTGCGGGCGGTCAACGCCCAGTACCACCTGGACGACCCGTTCCTCCTGCAGTACCTGCGCTGGGCCGGCCGGATCCTGCACGGCGACTTCGGCCGCTCGATCACCTACCGCACCGACGTCTCCCGGCTGCTCGCCGACCGGCTGCCCGCCACCCTGCTGCTGGTCGCGATGGCGCTGGTCCTCGTCGTCGCCCTCGGCCTGCTGCTCGGCCGGACCGGCGCCGTCCGCGGCGGCGCCGCCGACTCGGCGATCCTGGTCACCACCACGGTCGCGCTCGGCACCCCGTCCTTCGTCGCCGCCGTCCTGCTGCAGGGCCTCTTCGCGGTGAAGCTGGGCTGGTTCCCGACCGGCGGCACCGGCGAGGGCCTCGGCCCGATGCTCTGGCACCTCACCCTGCCCGCCGTCGCCCTCGCCCTCTACCTCACCGGCATGCTGGCCCGGGTCACCCGGGCGGCGATGCTGGAGGCCCTCGGGCAGGAGCACGTCACCGTCGCCCGCAGCCGCGGCGTCGGCGAGCGCCACGTGATCCGCCGGCACGTCCTCCGCAACGCCCTGGGCACCGTGCTGACCACCGGCGGGCTCATCGTCTCCACCCTGCTGGTGTGCACCGTCCTGGTGGAGACCGCGTTCGGCGTCGGCGGCATCGGACAGCTCCTCGAACTGTCCACCACCACCAAGGACTTCCCGACCGTCCAGGCCATCTCGCTGCTCCTGGTCGGGCTGTTCATGGCCGTCAACCTGGTCGTCGACCTGCTCCACCCGCTGGTCGACCCCCGCGTCACCCTCGGCACCCGGGCGGCCGCCGGATGACCGCCGCCCTGCTGCGCCGGCCCGGCCTCGCCCGCCTGCGCACCACCCGCGCCCCGCTGCACCGGACCTGCCTGGCCTTCGTCGCCCTGGTGGTCCTCGCCGCGCTGCTCGCCCCCTGGCTCGCACCCCACGACCCCAACACCGTCGACCTGGGCGACGCCCTGGCCGGGCCCTCCGCCGACCACCTGCTCGGCGTCGACGCCTCCGGGCGCGACACCCTCTCCCGGCTGGTGACCGGAGCCCGCACCTCGCTGCTCGGACCGCTCGGCGTGGTCGCCTTCTCCACGCTGGCCGGCGTGGCCGTCGGCATCACCGCCGCCTGGCGGGGCGGCCCGCTGGACTCCGTCCTCTCCCGCGGCACCGAACTGGTCTTCGCCTTCCCCGGCCTGCTCCTGGCGATCCTGATCGTCTCCGTGTACGGCGAGGGCCTGCTCGCCCCCGTCCTCGCCCTCGCCGTCGCCTACCTGCCCTACGTCAGCCGCCTGACCCGCTCCCTCGTCCTCGCCGAACGCGCCCGCCCGTACGTCGAGGCCTACCGGGTGCAGGGCCACTCCGGACTCCAGATCTGCCTGCGCCACGTCCTCCCCGGGATCGCCCCCGTGCTCCTCGCCCAGGCGACCGTCAACTTCGGCTACGCCCTCATCGACCTGGCCGGCCTCTCCTTCCTCGGGCTCGGCGTCCCCGCCCTCACCCCCGACTGGGGCCGCATGGTCTTCGACGGCCAGTCCGCCGTCCAGCACGGCTACCCGCTCTCCGCGGTCCTGCCCTGCCTCGCGATCGTGCTGACCGTCGTCGCCTTCAACGTCGTCGGCGAACGCCGCGCCGACCTGGTCGCCGGGAGGGACCGATGACCGTCCTCGACATCCGGGCCTACCACCTGCGCCTGCCGGACACCGCCCGGTCCGTCCTCGTCGGCGTCGACCTCACCGTCGCCGCCGGGGAGACGGTCGCCCTGGTCGGCGAGTCCGGCTCCGGCAAGAGCCTCACCTCCCGCAGCGTCCTCGGGCTGCTGCCCGACGGCGCCGCCACCGCGGGTGCCGTCCGCGTCGACGGCGAGGACGTGCTCGCCATGACGCCCGACCGGCTGCGGCGGCTGCGCACCGGCACCGCGGCGATGGTCTTCCAGGACCCCCGGGCCGCCGTCAACCCGCTGCGCCGCCTCGGGGACTTCCTCACCGAGGGCGTGCGCCTGGGCGGCCGGCTCACCGCCGCGGCGGCGGCCGAGCGGGCCGCCGGGATGCTGGACGCGGTCGGCCTGCCCGCATCGGTCCTGGGCCGGTACCCGGGGCAGGTGTCCGGCGGCATGCTCCAACGCGTCATGATCGCGGCCGCCCTGATGGGCGAACCCGCCCTGCTCCTCGCCGACGAACCCACCACCGCCCTGGACGTCACCACCCAGGCCGAGGTCGTCGCCCTGCTGGCCGACCTCCGGGAACGCTTCGGCACCGGCCTGCTGTTCGTCACCCACGACCTCGGCCTCGCCGCCGCCATCAGCGACCGGGTGTACGTGATGTACGCCGGACGGATCGTCGAGACCGGGCCCGCCGGGGAGCTGTTCGACCGCCCGCGCCACCCCTACACCGCCGCGCTGCTCGCCTCCACCCCGCGCCCGGACGCCCCCGGCGGCCGGCTCACCGCCATCGAGGGCCGCCCGCCCGGCCTGCGCGAGGAGCTGACGGGCTGCCCGTTCGCCCCGCGCTGCCCGCTCGTGACGGACCTCTGCCGCCGGCAGGAGCCCGCCCTCCGGCCGGCCGGGGCCGGACCGGGCCACCGCAGCGCCTGCCACCACGGCGACCGGACCGGCGAGGAGGCCACGCATGCGCAGTCCTGACCTCGGGGCCGCGGCCCGTCCGGAGGGGGTACCGCCGATGCGCCGGACCGTCCTCGAAGCCGTCGGACTGCACCGCGCCTTCGGCGGTGTGCAGGCGGTGGACGACGTCTCCTTCACCCTCGCCGAGGGCGGGTCCCTGGGCATCGTCGGCGGGTCCGGCTCCGGCAAGACCACCACCGCCCGGATCGTCGCCGGGCTGGAACGCGCCGACTCCGGCCGCGTCCTGGTCCACCGGCGCGACCGCGGCGAGCACCGGCGCGGCCGGGCCCACCGGCTGGCCCGGGCCCGCGAGGTCCAGCTGGTCTTCCAGGACCCGTACCTGTCGCTGGACCCGCGCACCACGGTCGGCGCGGCGCTGCGCGAGACGCTGCGCCTGCACTTCCCCGGCGCCGACCACCCGCGCCGGATCGCCGAGCTGCTCGACCAGGTCGGCCTCGGCGAGCGCGAGGCGGACGCCCTGCCCCGGCAGCTCTCCGGCGGCCAGCGCCAGCGCGTCGCCATCGCCCGGGCACTCGCGGTCGAGCCGGCGGTGCTGGTCCTGGACGAGGCGGTGGCCGCGCTCGACGTCTCGGTGCAGGCCCAGATCCTCAACCTGCTCGCCGGGATCCGGGAACGGACCCGGATCGGCTACCTGTTCATCACCCACGACCTCGGGGTCGTCCGGTGCGTCACCGACGACGTGATCGTGATGCGGCAGGGGCGGATCGTCGAGTCCGGCCGGACGGCGGACGTGCTGGCCCGGCCGCGGCACGCGTACACCCGGCTGCTGCTGGACTCGGTGCCCCGGCCGGGCTGGGACCCGCGGTCCATCGCGGCCGCGCGCCGCGCTCTGGCGGAGATGTCCTAGCCCCCCGGTACCCGGGTCCGGGCCGTCGACGCCCCCACGGCGGCGGCCCGGACCCGTTCCGGCGTTCCCGGCCGGTTCCGGCGTGCCGGATGCTTCCCGCGTGCCGGCCGGCTTCGCGTGCCCGTCGATTCGCCCGATCGGCGGCGCGCGGGACCGCCGGTGCGCCCCCGGCCGCCCCTACTGTCGGAAAACGCCTGTTCCCGGGCGAATCCGCGCGATGAGGGGACCGTCCCGTCATGAGAGAACCCGCCCCGTCCCGCGGGGCTCCGTCCGGCCGGGTTCCGTCCCATCGGGCGCTGTCCCGCCGGGCCGTGCTCCGTTCGGGGGCCGCTGCCGCCGCGCTGGCGCTGCTGGAGGGCTGCGGCTCCGCCGCCGACGAGCCCGGCGGCCCGGAACCGTCCGCGGCGCAGGACGCGCCGGCCTCGTCGCCGGCTCCGGGCTCCCCGACGGCCGCGGCCGCGCCCGCGATGCCGGCCGAGTGGCGCCCGCACACCCGCACCTTCATGGCCTGGCCCGCCCTCGACGAGGTGTGGGGCGACCAACTGCCCGCCGTCCGGGCGGACATCGCCCGCGTGGCGCAGGCCGTCGCCCGGTTCGAGCCGGTGGTGCTGATGGCCCGGCCGGACCAGAGCGCCGGGGCCCGGCGGCTCTGCGGCTCCAGCGTGGAGGTGATCGACCTCGCGGTGGACGACCTGTGGGCCCGCGACACCGGCCCCACCTTCGTCACCGGAGCGGCGGGGGTGGCCGGCGTCGACCTGAACTTCAACGGCTGGGGCGGCAAGCAGACCCACACGGACGACGGCCAGGTCGCCCGCAACCTCCTCGACCACTACGGGATCCGGCGCATCCAGGCGCCGGTCACCGGCGAGGGCGGCGGGATCGAGGTCGACGGGGAGGGCACCCTGATGGCCACCGAGAGCTCCTGGGTCAACGGGAACCGCAACCCGGGCGTGAGCCGCGACCGGATCGAGGCCGCCCTGAAGGACCTCTTCGGCGTCCGGAAGGTCATCTGGTTCGCCGGCGTGGCCGGGCAGGACATCACCGACTGCCACGTGGACGCCCTGGCCCGGTTCGCCGAACCCGGTGTGGTCGTGCTCCACCGCCCCGGACCGGACACCCCGCCGGACATCTGGTCCCGCGCCTCCGACCAGGCCCTCGACGTGCTCCGCGGGGCCACCGACGCGAACGGGCGCACGCTGCGCGTCGTGGACCTCACCGAGCCCGACCTCGCCGGCCGGCCGGACCTCGGCAAGGACTTCCTGGCGACCTACCTCAACTACTACGTCGTCAACGGAGCCGTGATCATGCCCCGCTTCGGGGACCGGGCCTCCGACGACCGCGCGGCCGGCGTCCTCGCCGACCTCCACCCGGGGCGCGAGGTCGTGCCGGTGGGCATCGACGCCATCGCCGCGGGCGGGGGCGGCATCCACTGCTCCACCCAGCAGCAGCCCGCCGGCTGACCCGGCGGGCGCACCCGGCCCGGGATGCGCCCCCGCTTCACTCCCGTACGCCCTCGACTCCGATGGTTCGTCCACCGAAGATCCTGGGAGGTGGCATCCGACGCCGTCGGCCGACCCGCCCCGGACCGCAGAGAGGACCGCCCGTTGAGCAACGACATCGCCTACGCGAGGATCCATCCCGCGATCGGCATCGCCCGGGTGGGCAACAGCACCCGCACGGACGGATGGTTCCCCGGCCCCGAGGTGCCCGACCCGCCGGCCGCGCGGCCCGGCTCCCACAAGGACGACCAGGGCGCGGTCAAACGCCAGGCCGCCAGGTTCCGGATCTACGGCTACGGCGCCGACGGCCGGGTCGTCCGCGAGCTGACCACCGCCGACCCGCAGGTGCACATCGAGTGGTCGGTCCACGTCGCGAACAAGAAGGCCGCCTGGTACCGGTTCAGCCTCCCGCTCGACATCCCCGACATGAAGGACCGGCCCGAACCCCGGCGCAACGCCGCGGTCACCGACCGGGCGAGCCTGGTCATCGACCCGGGCCGCAAGACCCTGGTCGCCGGGAGCGGGCAGGCCGTGGAGTTCACCGGCGGCTCCTTCCTCGGCACGCCCGTCCCGCTCGGCCGGATGCACACCGACGAGGCCGGCCGGCTGGTCGTCCTCGGCGGCCCCGGCACCTCCCGCAACCCGAAGGGCGGCGAGCTCACCTCCTACGGCAACAACGACGGCTGGTGCGACGACACCTCCGACGGCCCGGTCACCGCCACCCTCACCATCGGCGGGAAGGCCGTCCCGGTCGACGGGGCCTGGGTCGTGGTCGCCCCGCCCAACTACGCGCCCGACGTCAAGACCGTCCGCACCCTGTACGACCTGCTGTACGACCTCTTCGTCGCCCAGGGCACCATCGCGCCGCCCAAGACCGTCAACTTCGAGCGCGACGTCAAGCCGATCCTGCACCGCTTCTGCGAACTCCAGTGGGTCAACAAGGGGTTCGCCGCGCACTTCGGCTTCGGCGGGCCGCAGCACTTCCTGGCCCCCGACCGCCTCGCCCGGCTCGCCAGCCCCTCGCCCACCCACGAGGAGCTGCGCCGCCAGGTCTACACCTCGCTGCGCGACCCGGCCCGGGACGGCCTCTCCCCGGTGCCGTGGCCCTGGATCTACGGCGACGGCATGCGGAGCCGGCCGGCCTCGCCGCTGCAGTACCTGACGCTGTCCCCCACCCAGGACGCGGTGCTGCTCTCCTGGATGAAGGGCGAGTTCGAGACCAACTCCTGGAAGGGCTTCCCCCGGCGCCTGGAGGACGCACCGGTGGCCGACCAGCCCGGCCTGCTCGACCGGGCCGCCCTGGACTTCTGCCTCGCCGACGCCTTCCACCCCGGCTGCGAGGTCACCTGGCCGGTCCGCCACGCCACGATGTACGGCGAACCGCTGCGCATCCGGCACCGCCCCGCGGGCACCGCCGAACCGGACTACGGGGACGAGCTCAGCCAGGCCCGGGCGCTCGGGCCCGACGGCCCGCTGCACGAGCAGGGCCCGGGGGACCTCACCCGGTGGATGGCCGTCCCCTGGCAGACCGACACCGCCAGCTGCCGCTCCGGCTACGAGGCCGGCGCCAGCCTCGGCCCGCGCTACGACCCCTACCTGCCGACCTTCTGGCCGGCCCGGGTGCCCAACCACGTGCTGAAGGAGAGCGACTACCGCATCGTCAACGAGGAGGGCCCCGGCGGGCGGGCGCCGGAGGCCGACCGGGAGGCGGCGTTCGGCAGGCGCGCCTCCTGGCTGCGCGGGCTGAAGGGCGACTACCCCCAGCAGCTCAAGCAGGCCGTCGCCGAGTGGCACGAGTTCGGCATCGTCGAGGTCCGCCGGTACACCGTCGGCGACGGCCGCTTCCCGGAGCGGATGCAGGTCGAGTCGACGCCCGGGTTCCCGCTCGCGGGCGTGTCCGACAACCGCAACCTCAGCGCCGTCCACGTCCCGGCCGAGACCGTCGCCACGGAGTCCCTCGCCGTGCAGGCGGCCGGCGAGGTCCTCGCACTGACCGGGCTCTCCGCCGACGAGGTCACCATCGGGTACTTCGACAAACTCGACCCCTTCGGCGAGGACGCCGGCCGGGGCACGCGCTCCGGCCCGGGCGAGGGCGCCGGCCGGGACGGTGACGCCGGCGGCGGCGGGGACGGCGGCACGCCCGGCGGGGGCGGGGCGTGACCCCGGTCTACGACGTGGTGGTCGCGGGCGGCGGACCGGCCGGTTCGGCCGCCGCCCTGGCCCTGGCCGCGCAGGGCCGCAGCGTCCTGCTCGCCCACGCCGCGAGCGGCCCGCCGCCGGTCGGCGAGGCCCTCCCGGCCGCCGCCCGGATGCTGTTGCACGACCTCGGCGTCGCCGGCACCGTCCCGGGGGAGGGCCACCTGCCCTGCTACGCCAACCGCTCCGCCTGGGGGTCGGAGCAGCTCGGCACGGTCGACAGCATCAACGACCCGTACGGCCCCGGCTGGCACCTGGACCGCGCCCTCTTCGACCACCGGCTGCGGGAGGCCGCCGCGGCGGCCGGGGCGGACGTCCGGGAGGCCCTCGTCCGCCCCACCGCCCGGCACCCGGACGGCACCTGGACGCTCACCCTCCACCGCCCCCACCCGCCGGGCACGGTGCGCTGCCGCCGGCTCGTCGACGCCACCGGCCGGCGCGCCGCGATCGCCACCACCCACGGCGCCCGCCGCCTGGTCGGCGACCGGCTGATCGCCCTGCACGTCACCCTGGGCCCGCCGGCCGGTGCGGCCGGGAGCACCGACGGCACCACCCTGGTCGAGGCCGTGCCGGACGGCTGGTGGTACAGCGCGCTGCTGCCCGGCGGCCGGCTGCTGGTCGCCTTCTTCACCGACGCCGACCTGCCCGCCGCCCGCGTCGACGCGGGGCTGTTCCGCCGCCGGCTGGCCGCCACCGGTCCGACGGCCGCCCGCGCCGCCGCCCACCCGTTCCCCGGGCCGGCCGCCCCCGCCCGGGCCCCGGCCCACACCGTCCGCCTCGACCGCGTCCACGGTGACGGCTGGACCGCGGCCGGGGACGCCGCGGCCGCCTTCGACCCGCTGTCCTCCCAGGGCATCCTCACCGCCCTGTACACCGGCCGGGCCGCCGGCCTCGCCGTCCACGGCCACCTCGGCGGTGACCCGGACGCCCTGGGCGGGTACGCCGCCCACCTCGCCGGCGTCACCGCCGCCTACCACCGCAACCACGCGGCGTACTACGCGCTCGAACAGCGCTGGCCCGACCGGCCGTTCTGGCAACGCCGGCACGTCGGCCGGCCCGACCCCCTGCCCGTCGGCGTCCTGCACGGCGGCTGACCGCCGGGCGGGCCCGCCCGGCCCGGGGAACACGCCGCCCGGGGTCAGGTGGGTTCGCCGGCCCCGCCGAGGTCGTCGCGGCCGACGTGCTCGCCCGGGGTGGCCAGCTCCTCGACGGTGCCCGCGCCGACCACCGCGCCGGTGGACCGCTTGCCGCGCCGGAGCCTGCCCTCCAGCCAGTTCGCGAAGGAGGTGAGCGCGATGTTCAGCACGACGAAGATGACGGCGACGACCGTGAAGCAGGCGATGGTGTTCGCGCCGTAGTTCGCGCTCATCGGCCGTACCGAGGCGAGGAGTTCGGAGAAGCCGAGCAGCGCGCCGCCCAGCGCGGTGTCCTTCACGATGACGACCAGCTGGCTGACGATGGCCGGCATCATCGCGGCGACCGACTGCGGCAGCAGCACGTGCCGCATCACCTGGTTCTTGCGCAGGCCGATCGCCTTGGCGGCGTCGGTCTGGCCCCGGGGGAGTGCCAGGACCCCGGCCCGGACGACCTCGGCGAGCACCGAGGCGTTGTAGAGGACGAGGCCGGTGACCACGGCGTACAGCGGCCGTTGGTCGGGCGTGATGTCGGTGTACTTGGCGTAGGCCGCGTTCGCGAAGAGCATCAGGATCAGCACCGGGATGGCGCGGAAGAACTCCACCACGGTGCCGGCCGCGCCGCGCACCCACCGGTGCTCGGAGAGCCGGGCGATGCCGAACAGCGCGCCGAGCGGCAGCGCGATCACCATCGCGAGCGAGGCGGCGATGAGGGTGTTCTCCAGCCCGGGCAGCAGGTACGTCTCCCAGGCCCGGGAGTCGGTGAAGAAGGGCCGCCACTTGGCCCAGGCCAGCTGGTTCTTGTCGGCGAGGCTCTGCACCACCCACCAGAGCAGGGCGGCGAGGGCGACCAGGAACAGCAGCGTGTAGAGCACGTTCTGCCGCCTGGCCCGCGGCCCCGGCGCGTCGTACAGGACCGACGACGGCTTCACGACGGCTCCACCGCTCTCGCCGCTCTCACCGCTTCACCGAGACCTTCCGGCTCACCCAGCCGAGGAACAGCCCGGCGGGGAGGGTGAGGCAGATGAAGCCGAACGCGAAGACGGCCGAGATGAGGAGGAGCTGGGCCTCGTTCTCGATCATCACCTGCATCAGCGCCGCGGCCTCGGCGACCCCGATCGCGGCCGCCACCGTGGTGTTCTTGGTCAGGGCGATCAGCACGTTCGCGAGCGGGCCCACCACGGACCGGAAGGCCTGCGGCAGGACGACGAGCAGCAGCACCTGCGGGAACCGCAGGCCGATCGCCCGCGCCGCCTCGGTCTGGCCGACCGGCACCGTGTTGATGCCCGACCGCAGCGCCTCGCAGACGAACGCCGAGGTGTAGGCGGTGAGACCGAACACCGCGAGCCGGAAGTCGATCGTCTTGAAGTCGTCGGCGCCGAGGGTGACGCCGAGGGTCTGGAACAGGCCCAGCGAGGTGAAGACGATGATCACGGTGAGCGGGATGTTCCTGACCACGTTGACGTAGGCGGTGCCGAAGCCACGCATCAGCGGCACCGGGCTGACCCGCATGGCGGCGAGGACGGTGCCCCAGACCAGGGACCCGACGGCGGCGTAGAAGGTGAGCTGCACCGTCACCCAGAAGGCGCCCAGCAGGTCGTAGCCCTTGAGGAAGTCGAACACGGCGTGCCTCCCGGTGCTCCGCCTCAGCTGACGACGACGCCGATCTGCGGTGCGGGCTCGTTCTGGTAGCCGGCCGGGCCGAAGTTCTTCTTCACGGCCGCGTCCCAGGAGCCGTCCTGGACCATCTTCTGCAGGGCGGTGTTGATCTCCGCCTTGAGCTCGCTGCCCTTCTGGACCCCGATGCCGTAGTTCTCGTTGCTCATCTTGAAGCCGCCGAGCTTGAACTTGCCCTTGAACTCGGGCTGCGAGGCGTAGCCGGCGAGGATCGAGTCGTCGGTGGTCAGGGCGTCGATGACCTTGTTCTCCAGGCCGGTCAGGCACTCCGAGTAGCCGCCGTACTCCTGGAGCTGGGCGTTGGGCGCGATCTTCGTCTTGACGTTCTGCGCGGAGGTGGAGCCGGTGACCGAGCAGAGCTTCTTGTTGTTCAGGTCGGCGGGCGTCTTGATGGAGTCGTCGTCCGCCCGGATCAGCACGTCCTGGTGGGCCAGCAGGTAGGGGCCGGCGAAGTCGACCTTCTCCGAGCGCGCGGGGGTGATCGAGTACGAGGCGGCGATGAAGTCGACGTCGCCGCGCTGGAGCAGCGTCTCGCGGTCGGCGCTCTTGGCCTCCTTCCAGACGATGTCGTCGGGGCTGTGGCCGAGCTGCTTGGCGATGTACGTGGCCACGTCGACGTCGAAGCCCGTGTACGTGCCGTCCGGGGTCTTCAGGCCGATGCCCGGCTGGTCGAACTTGATCCCGACGGTGATCTTCTTGCCGTTGCTCGCGGCACCGTTCGTCGCGCTCGTCGCGCCGTTCGTGGCGCCGCTGGTGGCGCCGCTCGACCCGCCGCCGCCGTCCGACCCGCAGCCGGCGGCGGCGAGCGACAGGACGAGCGCGACGGCGGCCGTGACCGTGACCTTGCGAGGCTTCATGATGATCATCCCTAGTGCTCAGGGTTTTCCGGTCGGCTCAGGGGTCCGGTCAGTGGTGCAGGATCTTCGCGAGGAAGTCCCTGGCCCGCTCGCTGCTCGGATTGCTGAAGAACCGGTCGGGGGTCGTCTCCTCCACGATCCGGCCATCCGCCATGAACACCACGCGGTTGGCGGCCGAACGGGCGAAACCCATCTCGTGGGTGACGACGACCATGGTCATCCCGTCCCGGGCGAGCTGGCGCATCACCTCCAGCACCTCGTTGATCATTTCGGGGTCGAGCGCGGAGGTCGGCTCGTCGAACAGCATGATCTTCGGTTCCATGGCCAGCGCCCGGGCGATGGCGACGCGCTGCTGCTGGCCGCCGGAGAGCTGCGCCGGGTACTTGTCCGCCTGGGAGGCGACGCCCACCCGCTGGAGCAGCCTGCGCGCCCGTTCCTCGGCGGCCCTGCGGTCCCTCCCGCGGACCTTGACCTGCCCGAGCGTCACGTTGCGCAGCACGGTCATGTGCGCGAAGAGGTTGAAGGACTGGAAGACCATGCCGACGTCGGCCCGCAGCGCGGCCAGCTCACGGCCCTCGGCGGGCAGCGGCCGGCCGTCGATGACGATCTCGCCGGAGTCGATGGTCTCCAGCCGGTTGATCGCGCGGCACAGCGTGGACTTCCCGCCGCCGGACGGCCCGATGATCACCACCACCTCGCCGCGGGCGATGGTCAGGTCGATGTCCTGGAGCACGTGGAGCTCGCCGAAGTGCTTGTTGACGTTGTTCAGCACGACCAGGTCGCCCGTGCCGGGGGCGGGAACCTCGTTGCTCATGGCTGCTCCGCTCGTCGGCTACATGCTCCGCCCTCCGGCGGGAAGGCGCACGCCGACGGCGGGGCGGTGCACGCCGACGACGGGAAGACGCACGCCGACGGCGGAGCGGTGATTTCTGAGACACACTCATATTCCCGGAGAAATCCCCCACCGGTCGGGTGAAATCCCCCCACCGGTCGCGGTACGGAACCGTACGGTCACCGAAACCGCCGGAAAGACGGGGCCGGAAACACCGGGAAATAACAATTCCACTCCGGGGGTGTCCGAAATTCCGGTGGGCGCCTAGGCTGCGGCGCGTGTCGATCCTACGAAGATTCCGCGCCTCCGGCCCGCGCATTCGGCCGGAACTCGACGACGCCGAACTCGGGCGGGTCCGTCGACAGTTGAGTGGTCCCGGAATTCCGGGACAGGGCGGTATTCAGATCGACCAGATCGAGCGGCTCCTCCGCGAGGCCGGTACGGACTGGGACCGCCGGGCGCACCGCCTCTCCGTGCTCGCCGAGGCCGCCGCGCCCTCGGGGCTCGCCCGGTCCTGGCGGATGCGCCGGGCCAACGACGCCGACCCGCTGGTCTTCGAGGGCTGGGTGGAGCTGGTCCGCGGCCGGCACGCCGGACGCATGGAGGACGCCCGGGCCACCGCCGAGCACTGCTACCGCGCCGCCGAGATCGCCCCCGACGACCCCACGCCGTGGGTGGTGCTGCTGGGGATCCTGCGCCTGATCCGTGCCGAGTCGCGCGACATGTTCGCCGTCTGGCACGAGGTGACCGCCCGCGACCCCTGGAACCGCGAGGCCCACTTCCAGATGCTGCGTTACCTCTCCCCGGAGGAGCGCGGCTCGCGCAGCAGCCAGCTGGACTTCGTGGAGACGGTCCGGGCGGCGGTCCCGTCGGACGCACCGGCCGTGGGCGTGGAACTCGCCGCGCTGGTCGACGAGTACGCCCGCACCACCGCGCAGGGCGGCGTCGAGGCCCTGCTGGTCCGCCGCCAGTGGGCGAGCGCCCGGGCCACCCGCGTGCTGGGCGCCGCCCTGGCCGACTGGCCCCGAACGGGCCACCTCCGGCACGCGGCCGCCCTGGCCGACCTCAACCTGCTCGCCTTCGCACTGGTCCAGGCCGGCCGCGTGCGCGAGAGCACCAGGACCTTCGAGCTGATCGGCGAGACGGTCACCCCCTGGCCGTGGACGATCGAGGGCGAGGACCCGCTCCGGCCGTTCGGCTACTGGCAGGCCAAGGCGCTCGCCTAGCCGGGGGGCTCTCCCCCCGGGGCCGGGCCGTGTGCCCGGGTCAGCGCTGGTAGGTGCCGGTGAGCTTGCCGGCGGCCAGCTCCGGGTCCTTCAACGCCCGGTGCACCGCCCCGGCGTCCGGGCGGCCGTGCAGGGGGAGTGGCCCGGATAGGGCGGACAGGCGGAAGACGTAGTGGTGCGGACGGCCGGGCGGCGGCATCGGGCCGCCCCAGCCGACCCGGCCGAAGCCGTTGGGCCACTGGTGCCCGCCCGGTGGCTCCGCGCCCTCCGGCACGCCGGAGCTGGCCGGGTCGATGCCGGTGACCAGCCAGTGCAGGAAGGCGCCACCGGGCGCGTCGGGGTCCTCGCAGAGCAGCACCAGCTCCGCCGCGCCGTCCGGCACCCCCGACCAGCTCAGCGGGGGCGAGACGTTGTCGCCCTCCATGCTGTGGCGGCGGGGGATGGCGGCGTGGTGGGCGAAGGCCGTGCTCGTGAGCGTGATTCCGGTCATGCGCACCGCCGTACCCGTAACGGCCCCGGACACCACGGCTCCCGCCGGCCCGTCACCCGCCCGGCCGACCGCGGCGCCGTCACCACTCGGGTGCGAGGTACCGGCGGCCCGGTATCTGCTCGAAGATCAGGTTGGTCCGGGTCTGGGCCACCGCCGGGTGCGTGGTGAGGTGGTCCACCACGAAGTCGCGCAGGCCCTCGGGGCCGGCCACGCCGACGTGGAGCAGGTAGTCGTCGGACCCGGCCATGTGGAACACCGCCAGGACGCCGGGCAGGTCGGGGGCGGTGGACCGGAAGCTCTCGTTCTGCTCGCGGGTGTGCGCCCGGAGCCGGACCGAGATCATCGCCTGCAGCGGCAGCCCGATCGCGGCGGGGTCGACCTCCGCCCGGAAGCCGCGGATCACCCCGCGCTCCTGCAGGGCCCGCACCCGGGCCAGGCAGGTCGACGGGGCGATGCCCACCGTCTCGGCGAGGGCGTTGTTGGGCATCCGGGCGTTGTCCGCGAGGGCGCGGATGATCGCGCGGTCCACGTCGTCGACGGGCGCACGGCGGGCCTGCGGATTGTTCGGCATACCGCCCAGGATTCCAGCCGGTTCCGTTGATTCGCAAGACAAAGTGATCATCTTCCGAATCATCTTCGGGAGACCTTCCGCCCGGTGTCGAAAAGTTCCATCCTGGCCGCGAGCGGCGAACGCCCCTCCCGCCGTTCCCCGCCCGCGGGCCGGCCGACCAGCAACCCCGGAGTGCCGCGCCCATGAGCCCGACCGCCACCTTCGCCGCCGCGACCACCGCCCACCCGGGGTCCGTCGTCGAGGCGGTGCCCGCCACCGGTCCCGGGCCGGAGCTGGACGCCCGCGACTTCGCGCTCCCCGCGGCCGGGCTGGACGACGCCCAGCGCCTGCGCGCCCTCGACAACGTCGACGAGTACCTGACGCGCAAGCGCAACCACCTGGTCGGCTACCAGGCCACCCAGGACATGCAGGGCTGCGCGCTGGACCTGGCCCGGTTCATGCCGAACAACATCAACAACCTCGGCGACCCGTTCCAGAGCGGCGGCTACAAGCCCAACACCAAGGTCGTCGAGCGCGCGGTGCTCGACTACTACGCGAAGCTCTGGCACGCCGAGCGGCCGCACGACCCCGCGGACCCCGAGTCCTACTGGGGCTACATGCTGTCCATGGGCTCGACCGAGGGCAACATGTACGCCCTCTGGAACGCCCGCGACTACCTGAGCGGCAAGGCGCTGATCCAGCCGCCGACCGCCCCGTTCGACGCCCTGCGGTACGTCCAGGCCGCGCCCGACCGGCACAACCCGAACGCCCACCGCCCGGTCGCGTTCTACTCGGAGGACACCCACTACTCCTTCGCCAAGGCCGTGCGGGTGCTGGGCGTGGAGACCTTCCACGCCGTCGGCCTGGAGCTGTACCCGGACGAGTGCCCGCTCACCGACCCGGTCACCGGGCGCCGCGAGTGGCCCACCGAGGTGCCCTCCGCCGCCGGCCCCTCCGGCCTCCCCTGGGACGGCCCGGGCTCGGTCGACGTCGACGCGCTCGCGGTGCTGGTCGAGTTCTTCGCCGCGCACGGCCACCCGGTCTTCGTGAACCTCAACCTCGGCAGCACCTTCAAGGGCGCCCACGACGACGTCCGCGCGGTCTGCGAGCGCCTGCTGCCGATCTTCGAGCGGCACGGCCTGGTCCGGCGCGAGGTGGTCTACGGCACCGACCCGAAGACCGGCGAGCCGCTGGTCGACGTGCGGCGCGGCTTCTGGATCCACGTGGACGGCGCCCTCGGCGCGGGCTACGCGCCCTTCCTGCGGATGGCCTCGCAGGACCCGTCGTACGGCTGGACCCCGGAGACGGAGCTGCCCGAGTTCGACTTCGGGCTCCGGCTGCCCACCCGGGAGTACGGCGACGTCGACATGGTCTCCTCGATCGCCATGAGCGGCCACAAGTGGGCCGGTGCACCGTGGCCGTGCGGCATCTACATGACGAAGGTGAAGTACCAGATCTCGCCGCCGTCGCAGCCGGACTACACCGGCGCGCCGGACACCACCTTCGCCGGCTCCCGCAACGGGTTCTCCCCGCTGGTGATCTGGGACCACCTGTCCCGGCACTCCTACCAGGACCAGGTGGACCGGATCCGGACCGCCCAGGAGCTGGCCGGCTACCTGGAGGACCGCCTGCGCGGGATCGAGGAGGAGAAGGGCGTCGAGATGTGGCCGGCCCGCACACCGGGCGCCGTCACCGTGCGCTTCCGCAAGCCCGGTCCGGAGCTGGTGGCGAAGTGGTCGCTCTCCTCCCAGGACGTGCTGATGGTCCCCGGTGACGAGTCGAGCCGGCGCAGCTACGTGCACGTGTTCGTGATGCCCTCGGTCGACCGGACCAAGCTGGACGCCCTGCTGGCCGAACTCGCCGAGGACCCGGCCATCCTGGGCGGGCCCGCCCGGCAGTCCTGACGGGCGGGGCCGGCGGGCGGAACGGAACCGGCCGGGGCGGAACCGGCCGGGGCGGAACCGGCCGGGACGGAACGGGCCGGGCGGTCAGGACGGGCTGGTCGCCAGCAGCGGCGTGGTGGTCACCTTGTTGTCGCACTGGGCGAACTGGCCGTCGTCCAGGGCGACCTGGTGGGCGCCCGCGCCCGGCAGGCCCAGCACGAGGGTGGGGTAGGTGACCGGCGTGGCCCCGGAGACGCAGTAGCCGTCGGCCTCGCCCTGGACCTGGACGAAGGTGAGCTTCACCCAGGCCTTGCCGCCCGGCGCCAGCAGGACCGGGGTCGCGGAGCCGGTGTGGGTCACCGCCATCGGGGCGTTGTGGTCCGGGGAGCCGTTGGCCGCGCCGGCCACCGTCGGGAAGCCCTGCAGGGTGCACGGGTGTCCGGAGCTGTTGGTGAAGGCGACGATCGCCGCACCCGTGCCGGTGCCCTCGGGCCGCTTCGCCGCCCGGTGCGCGTCCGCCTTCAGCTCGCCCGCCGTGCAGCCCGGCGCCGCGGTGCCCGGGGCGGCGCTGCCGGTGGCCGGGGCGGCGGGCGGCGTGCTCGGCTTGGCGGTGCCCGCGGGCGTGGTGGCGGCCGGCGGCTTGGCGCCCGGCACGGTCGAGGCGGTCACCGGCGCCGACGGGGCCGCGGTCGCCCCCGACTCGTCGTTCCCCGGCCCGCAGGCCGTGGCCAGCAGGGCGACCGTGGCGGTCGCGACCACGGCGACCGCGGCTCTGCGGGCCTTCTTCCCGTTCTGCGTGTACTGCGTCGACTGCATGGCGCCCCCCGAGAGGATGGAGAGGTGCCGGCCCAACGTCGGCACCTGCCCCGGTACACACCGGCGTCCGCGCCCCGGTTCCCCGGCCGGCCGGGTGTGACAGGACGGTGACGAGACCGGGACGAACCGGCCCGGCGGCGTACGGAACGGGCCGGCCGCAGCAGGCGGCGGGGTGCGCCTGCTGCGGCCCGGTCGGGGGAGCGGGTCAGACCCGGTCGGCGGCGATCAGGACGTACTGGAACGAGCCGTCCTTGTAGGAGGAGATGAACGCCTCCTCGATGCCCGTGACGAGGGAGGAGGTGGCGCGCAGCTCCCAGTAGGGCAGGGTCGCGGGCGTGAGGTCGATGACGGCCTGCGGCACGAGCCGGTTGTCGGCCATGGCGCGCAGGTACTCCCGGCGGGAGTGGATGTTGCACTCGAAGTGCGCGTTGATCTGGGAGACCCACTTCGACGGCTGCCCGTAGGCGGGGTTCCAGCAGCCGGTGATGGTCACGTACCGGCCGCCGACGGAGAGCACGCGGGAATGCTCGGCGAAGAGGTCGTGGAGGTCGACGTACATGCTGGACTCGTTGTTCCACGAGGCCGCGATCGAGCCGGTCGCGAACGGCATGTCGAGCATGTTGCAGACCTGTGCGCGGACCGAGCCGTCGATGCCGAGCTCCCTGGCCCGACGGTTGCCGAACTCGGCCTGCTTGGCGGACAGGGTGACGCCCTCGACCTTGCAGCCGAAGCGCTGGTGGGCCATCACGCTGGAGCCGCCGCGGCCGCAGCCGGCGTCGACCAGGGTGTCCTCGGGCCGGATGGCGCCCAGGTGGTCCAGCAGCAGGTCGGCCTGGGCGGACTCCAGCCGGTGCAGCTCGGTGACGACCTTCTTCTCGCGCTCGCTGTCGTCCGGGTCGCCCACCGCGGCGTGGTCGACGTCACCGATGCCGTAGTGGTGGTGGTAGAGGCCGTCCACGTCGCCGAGGCGCAGGTTGACCGGCCGGGCCTCGCCGTCCCAGTAGCGCGCGATGTCGTCCTGATAGGGGGTTGCCGGGCCGGGGATGGCGGAGGTGGAAGGGGTGGAAAGGTCGGTAGTGGTCATGACTGGTCAGCTCCTCGGGTTACCAGAAATCGGGCAGGCTGTAGCGGTAGGTGTTGGTCCGGTGCCAGTGGTGGTTGCCGTCGACCCACGCGGCCACGCCGCGCAGGAAGCGCACCAGCGTCGGGGCCGGGCAGGCCGCGGCCAGGGCGGCGGCCTCGGCCTCGAAGGCGTGCATGAGGTCGTTGTGGACCTCGACCGCCTTCAGGTAGGCGTCGCGGTCGTTGCGGTCCTCCTGCTCGGCGATCACCACGGGCAGGTTCAGGTGCCGGCCGGGGCTGGCGAGTTCCTTCATGTAGGAGTACAGGTCGTTCACGATGGTCGTCGCGTTGGAGGCGAGCGAGATGACGCGCTGCATGGCCGGGAGGGCGTGCAGGTCCGCGGGCAGCTCGTAGCCGCCGACGGTGTCCGTGATGGTCGGGCAGGGGCGGAAGTTGTTGAACTGGCGCATCGCCAGGTACTCCCACACCGCGGGGACGTGGTCGGTCTCGGCCCAGGCGGCCTCGGCGAGGTAGCCGAGGTGCAGGCGGGCCATGTCGTGCCGGAACCGGTCCGCCTGGGACGGCGTGGCCGCGTCGACGAAGTACTCCATCGCGGAGCGGTAGGCCCGCCGGGGGGCGTCCGCGTGGAGCGACTCCTCCCAGGCCGGCCGGTACTCCGGGGTGGTGTGCAGCGGGTCCAGTGCGGTGTGGGCCAGCAGCAGGCGCCCGCCGAGACCGACGGGCGAGCCGCCGTGGTCCTCGCAGTAGCAGTCGTCGACCGCGTTCTCGGCCGCCATCAGCCGTGCGGCGAGCATCAGGTGGTCGGTGGACGGGGCGTCGGGGTGGCAGGCGACCATGTAGCGGCCGGTCGAGAAACCGTCGAACTGGTCCTCCCACTCGGGCGGGTAGAGCTCGACCTCCTCCACCGCCCAGGCCTTGATCCGGTCCCCGACCTCGGCCGAGCGCACGGGATCGGGCTCGGCGATCGGGTGGAAGTACAGGCCGGGGATGGGGTCGCCGGGCTTCGGCGCGCCCTCGCGCCGGCCCAGCCGCAGCCCTGCCGTCCCCAGGCCGCTGGGGCCACTGATGATCCGGTCCAGGGCTCGACGGCTCATGGCCGTACCGCCGAGGTGTCCATGTGGTTCTCCGGTCGGGTGTCCACGGACATGGCAGAGCCTCCCTCTGTGAAAGGACTGGTGATCGTCATGACGGATCGTCATCCGGTATGCCACGAAAGGGATCTCGGCACGGATCCCCTTGTCGCCCGGTGATCAACGTTAGGCGGGGCGGTGCGCCCGGACGCACTTCGAAGCGATCTCTGTACCCGATAGAGTGAACGTTCGGTGATACCGGGTTTGAATTGACCGGCGTTCAGGAAATCCCGCTCCGGGTGGTCCGGCCCCGCTTCGGGCGGTTCCGCCCGCTTCGCGCAGTCCCGCTTCGCACAAGTCCCGCTTCGCACGGCCCCGCTTCGGGCGGTCCCGTCGTGGAACGCGAGCGAGCGCGGCCTCGGTGGGAGGCCGCGCTCGCTCGGTGTGCGGTTGCCGGAGGAGCCGTTCGTCCGTCGGTCCGGCCGCCGGACGGGCTCAGCGCAGGGATTCCCCGCTCGCCACGACGACCCCGTACAGGTCGGCGACGGTCGCGAGGGCGGCCTGGTGGACCTGGCCGGCCGGCAGCCCGGTGCCCGCCGCCCGCAGCGGCCGCGTCGCGCAGGCGTCGGCGACCACGGTGGGGCGGTTGCCGCGCAGGAAGGCCCCCGCCGCGGTGAAGGTGACGCACATGTGGGTCATGAACCCGGCGACGATGACGTCCTGGTGCCCGGCGGCGTCGACGTGCCGGTCCAGGTCGGTCCCGTGGAACGCGTCCGGGGTCCGCTTGGCCACGACCGGCTCGCCCTCGGCCGGCGCCACGCTCGGGTGGATCCGGCCGATCTCCGCCCGGATGTCGTACGGGGTGCCCTCGCCGCCGTCGTTGACGACGTGGACGACCTTCGTGCCCGCCGCCCGGGCCCGGGCCAGCAGGGCGGCCGCGGAGTCGAGCGCGGCCTGCCAGCCCTCCAGCTCCATCACGCCGCGGGTGTAGGTGTTCTGGTAGTCGACCAGGATCAGCGTCGCGGCGCCGAGTGAGGCCGGCGTCCCGTCGAGGCCGTTGAGTTCGCGCAGGGTCGTCGTAGGCATGGGAGTCCCACTTCCGGTACGGGGTCGGGGTCGTCGGGCGGCTCCCGCGCCCGTTCCCGGTCCCGCGGTGAGCCGCCTCCGGAACGCTATGGCCGGGCGCTGCATGTCGGCAATGTCGACTAACATGCAGAAACGGACATCGGGACGGACGGCCCGTCAGGATCCCAAGGCGGCTGGGGGCGACCGGGCACACCCGGGGCACAACCGGGCACACCCGGGGACGGCCGGGGACAACCGGAACAGGAGACGCGAGGGCCTCGTGAGCACCGTGGAACGACTCGTCGTCGTCGTCCTCTTCGAGGGCGTCGACCTGCTCGACGTCACCGGTCCGCCCGAGGTGTTCTCCCTCGTGCGGCGTGAGACCGAGGACGCGTCCGGCTACCGCGTCGTGCTCGCCGCCGAGCGGACGGACCCGGTCACCACCTCGGCCGGCGTGCGCGTCCTCCCCGACCTCACCTTCGCGGAGGCGGCCGCCGGGAGCATCGACACCCTGCTGGTGCCCGGCTCGGTGGAGACCGACGCCCGGCGCCGCATCCACGCGCTCACCGATCCCGGCGTGGTCGCCTGGGTCAAGCGCCTGGCCGGGCGGGCCCGGCGGGTCGCCTCCGTCTGCGTCGGCGCGCACCTGCTCGCCGCCGCCGGACTGCTCGACGGCAAGCGCGCCACCACCCACTGGTCCACCGCGCAGCAGCTCGCCGCCGACCACCCGGCGGTCGAGGTCGACGCCGACCCGATCTTCATCCGCGAGGGCGACGTGTGGACCGGCGCCGGAATCAGCGCCTGCCTCGATCTGAGCCTCGCCCTGGTCGCGGACGACTTCGGCGAGGACGTCGCGCTGCGCGTCGCCCGGCAGCTGGTGATGTACCTCAAGCGCCCGGGTGGGCAGAGCCAGTTCAGCGTGCCGCTCGAACCCGTCTCCACCACCCGGCGGATCGAGGACCTGCGCCTCCACATCCTGCGCAACCTGGGCGGACCCCTCGGCGTCGCGGACCTCGCCGCGCACGCGCACGTGAGCGAGCGGCAGCTCACCCGGATCTTCAAGGCCGAGCTGGGCACGACCCCGAGCGTCTACGTCGAGTCGGCCCGGGTGGAACGGGCGCGCCACCAGCTGGAGTCCACCGATCTGACGCTCGACCGGATCGCCGCCGCCTGCGGCTTCGGCACCACGGACACCCTCGTCCGGGCGTTCCGCCGGCAGCTCGACACGACGCCGACGGAGTACCGCCTCCGCTTCCGTACCGTCCCGGGCTGATCCGCGGGACGGTACGGAAGCCCGGTCCGCGCCGGGGGGCCGGCCGGGGCCGGCGCCCCCCGGCGGCTCAGCGGAGCGGGCGGCAGAGCAGGGCGTCCGGGACGCCCGCGTGCAGCCAGCGCCAGGTCATCGCCACGCCCGCGACGTACTCGCCGGAGGCGCACTGGCCCTTGTAGTAGCCCGGGGCCCAGTCGCTCGCCGTGGAGTCGGCGTCGGGGGAGGCCGGGGGCCGGTTGTCGCCGTGGTCGAACCAGAGGACGTGGTTCGCCGTGGGCAGCTGGGAGCCGGCGGGCGCGCAGAGCAGCGCGGCCATCGCGTTGCCGTGGACGCTGTAGCCGACGGCGAAGTGGCCGGCCGGGCACTGGAGCTTGTTGTAGCCGGAGGCCCAGTCGCCGCCGGTGACGTAGCGCTCGTCGGTCACGGTGACCCAGGCGCCCGGTCCGGTGGCGGGCTGGGCGGCGTCGGTGCAGAGGCCGCGGCTGTCGCTGCGGCCCAGGCCGGCCAGCCGTTGGCCGTCCGGGCAGTTGCCCTTGCGGTTGCCGCTGCTCCAGTCGGGCAGGGCCAGCATGTGCCGGGACACGTTCTGGTCGGCGTGGTCCAGGTCGAGCACGTTCCAGCGCGGCGCGACGGGGACCTGGCCGGTGTACGAGGGGGCGGCGACCAGCCGGTTCCAGGCGTCGGCGCGCCAGTCGCCCTGGTCCTCGATGCTCAGCCGGCGGCCGTTGGAGTCGTAGTGGAGCAGCGCCCAACTGTCCTGCGGAACACCGTCGTTGTGCCAGCCGACCAGTGGCCAGACGGCGAAGTCGGTGTCGCGGGCGGCCAGGATCGCGGTGAAGCGGTCGAACCAGGCGTGTTCCTTGGCGTCGGTCGAGCCCCGGCCGCCCGCGCCGAACTCGCTGATCCAGACCGGGGCGGTGAAGTGCTGCCCGGTCCGGGTGACGAAGAGCGCCTCCTCGTCCACCACCGCGGCCAGTTGCTCGGGCGTGAAGTCCTGGTAGCGGGGGTCGCCGGTGGCGCCCGGCCCGCTGCCGGCGCCGGTGTTGGCCGGGCCGGTGTACCCGTAGAAGTGCGCCGAGTAGACCAGCTTGCCGGAGTCGATCAGGGTGTGCGAGAGCGTGGCGACCGGCTTGAGCTGCGGGCGGCCGTGGTACAGGCCGGCCAGCGGGATGCCCTGCCAGTTGATGCCCTCCATGACGATCAGCAGGTCGGGCGCGGTCTGCAGGATCCGGTTGCCCGCCTCCTCGAAGGCGGCGTACTCGTCGTGGCTGTCGCCCATGCCCCAGTTGGGGTCGTCCCAGACGTCGCGGCGGACCTCGTTGCGCAGGTCGGCGCCGACCACGCGCTTGTTCGCGCGGTACCGGTTCGCCATGAACAGCCAGTCGTCCTCCCACTGTGCGGTGGACTGGCTGCTGTTCCAGCGCTCGTTGCCGTCCAGGCCGCAGCAGAAGCGGTAGGTGGTGGTGTGGTTGTTCAGGATCACGGCGAACCCGTCGGCGGTCAGGGCCGCCACCACGGCGTCGTAGACCTGGAGCGGGGTGCTGCCCCGCAGCTGCGGGTTGGCGGCGACGGCGGCGTCCGGGACGACCGAGGTGTCGTGCACCATCGCGTCCGCGAACGGAAGCCGGACGCTGTTCAGGCCGAGGCTGTGGAAGCCGGCCAGGATCTCGGGGAGCGGGGCCCGGTCGAGCCCGAGCGGCAGGTTGTAGGAGACCTGGCCGGCCTGGTTGTTCGCCGGGTCCGTGGTGGTGCCGCTGCCCTGCCAGGTGCCCTGGGCGCCGGCCCAGTTGCCCGACTTGAGCTTGAACCGGTTGTCGGCCGCGTCGACGATGTAGCGCCCGCGGGTGCTCAGCGGCCCCGTCCACGAGGCGGCCAGCTGGGCGCCGGTGAGCGGTACGGGGGCGGCGGCCGGTGCGGAGGCGGTCGTGCCGGCGGCTGCTCCGGCGGCGGTCCCGGAGGCCGCGGTGGCGGTCCCGGAGGGCAGGACGAGCAGGGCCGACAGGGCCGTTGCCGCGGACAGCACGCGGAGTGCGAGTCTTCTCATGGTGGTCCCGAACTGGTGAGGGTGGTGGGCGCCGGCCGCCCCCCGCCGGGCGCCGGCCCGCATGTACACGGTCATCCGGGATCCTGGCACACCATCAGCTCCGCCGGGAGACCCCGATCCGCCTGCGCCGCCCGCCGGTTCGGCTCGGTCGCGCCGCGGTCAGGACGCCTCCTGGTGCAGTTCCAGCGCGACCAGCAGGTGGATCGCCGCCTCCGTCCACGGCGCCACCGCCGCCCGGGCGGGCCCGCTGACCAGCGCCGTCGCGACCGCCCGCACCAGTGCCGCGCCGCTGTGCAGGCCCGTGCGCTGCAGCCCGCCGGCCGCCGCGGCGAGGCGGTCGCGCGCCGTGTGCTGGTGGCCGCGCAGGCCGGTGTGGGCGACCTCGGCGAGGGCGGCGAGGCCCGCCTCCAGGGCCTGGATGAGGGGATCCGGGGTGCGCGGCGCGGCCGGGGCGAGCGCGCCCGTGCCGTCGCCCGCCGCCAGGTCGGGGACGACCAGCCCGTCCGCGGTGAGGACGGCCAGCGGGTCGAGCACCGGGTGACCGCCCTCCCGGCGCAGCAGGCCGCTGACGAAGCGGACCCGCCCGCCGTCGAGCGCCTCGGCCAGCGCGTCCAACCGGCCGGGGCAGACCGGGTCGTGCTCGGCGCGGACCAGCGCGGCCGTGCCGGTCGGGTCGCGGACGGCCGCCTCGAACCGCTGCCGGCCCGCGTCGTAGCCGACGGACTCCACGGCGGCGACCGCCAGGACCCGGGCCGTGTCGGCCTCCACCCGGGGCCGGACCAGCCGGGGCGGCCGGTCCTCCCAGGCCCGCAGCTGCGCGGTGAGATCGCGGACCAGCAGCGGCGCGGGCAGGTCGGCCCAGGCGGAGCCGACCGGGGTGATGCTCGTGGCGGCCACCCGACCGCGGCCGATGGTCACCGTCCGGCCGGCGCTGCGGGAGATGTGCTCGCTGACGATGTTGGCGCCGGCCAGCGCCCGCAGCGGGGAGCCGAGCAGGCGCCGGGCCGCGAGCCCGGCACCGGTGGGGAGTCGGCCCTCCGGCAGTTCCCAGCGCTTGCGGAGCACCAGGGCGATCCCGGCGTCCGGCTGCGCGAGGTACACCTCGGCCGAGCGTTCCGTCGAGCCGTCCGCCGCCGTCCGGCCGGAGATCCGGCAGCCGAGGGCGACCAGCCGGACCCGGCGCAGCGGGGTGTCGGCCGGCTCCCGGGTGCCGAGCACGCCCGGCCGGTCGACCGCGCCGGCCCGCCGGCGGGCGTGCAGTTCGGCGATCAGCGCGGCGGCCCGCGCCGCCTCGTACCGGGCGTCGCGCGCCGCGTAGGCGTCGACCTGCCCGCGCAGCTCGGTGAGCAGGGCGGCCGGCCAGTGCAGGGCGGCCCGGGACAGTGCCGCACCCGTGCGGTCCAGCTGGGCGGCGAACACCGGGGTGGTGTTCGCGACGCCGTCCAGCAGCAGCTCGTCCGCGAGGGCCGCGGCCTCGGCCAGGGGGTCGGGGGCGGCGTCCCGGCTCGTGCCGGGGGCGGCGTTGCGGTCCGGCCCGGCGGGCGCGGGGCCGCCGACCGCGACCTGCACGGTCGTACGGGCGCCGTCGGGGGCACCATCGGCCCCGGCCGCCGCCTCGGCCTCGGCGTCGGCCGTGCGGAAGGCCCAGACGGCGAGCGCGATCGTCTCGCCGCGCAGCGGCGTGGCGGCGTCGGTCAGCGCGTAGCCGAGCTCGTGCGGGACGGGGAAGCGCACGGTGCAGGCCGCCAGCTCCACCCAGGGAACGGGCTGTGCGGCGTCGGCGCGGTGCACGGTCGCCGCGTAGCCGCGGTCGAAGGCGCGGCGCGCCGCGGCCAGGGCCGTCCGGCCGAGCGCGGCCGTCAGCTGCGCGTCGTCGAACGCGCCCGGGGACCAGACGGTCACCGGCGGGGCGCCCGGCCCGGCCGGCCCGGCCGCCGGGTGCAGCCGCTGGTAGGCCAGGACCAGCCCGATCAGGTGCCGGCACACACCCGTGGCGGCGCAGCTGCACCCGGCCGCGTCCAGGCCGGCGC
>NZ_JBEYVJ010000081.1:0-27953 GCF_040643935.1 Kitasatospora sp. NPDC047058
CCCGGTGCTCGGCTCGACCGAGGAGGAGGCCCGGCGGCTCGACCGGGAGCTGGACGGACTGATCAGTCCGGAGCGCTCGGTCCGCCGAGCAGCCACGGGTCGGCCGCGAGCGCGGCGCGGTACGCCGCGGCCTGCCCGCCGACCACGGCCTCGGCGGCCGCCCGGGAGCCGGCCAGTTGCAGGGCGGCACCCCGCACCGCAGGCGCCCAGTGGGCGAACAGCAGTCCGCCCGTCACGACCGGCAGCGGCACCGCGAGGGCGAGCAGCACACCCGCCCACGCGGGCAGCGGGGACCGCGCGGACGCCGGCAGCCCCGCGGACACCGGAGCCTCCCCGGGCGCGGCACCCTGCGGCGCCGGGCACCCCTCGGACACGGCCGCCATGCCGACACCTCCCCCCGCGGACCTCCGCCGATCTCCGCCGATCTCCGCCGATCTCCGCCGACCTCCGCCGGCTCCCCAACGACCACGACTGATCACCATCAGCCACCACCCGGTGACGCACCGGAGCAGCATCATGGCGGGTCCTACCCCGATCCGCAGCGCCTCGCGCAGGATTCACCCGAATGAGTAAGGAGAGCGCTAGCGGGGTAGATGACCGTTTCATCCCATCTACTCGTCCCTGCGTGTCCGCGCAAGAAGACCGCCCCGGCCGCGTTGTGCCCGACGTATTGTCAGGCCACCAAGGCCGGGCCTACGGTCTACGCACCACGTTCTACGCACGTAGACACGCACGTGGACGTGCGCGCCGGCGCGCCCGCCGGCGGGTACGCCGACGCGCGCATCCACGTGGACCCGCAGGCAGAACCACCCCGTCAACCCTCAGACCGACGGCCCGTCCCCCCGGCCGGGCCCCGGAGTTGCGGAGGTACCCATGTCGCAGATCGTCCGCGCCGCCCTCGTCCAGACCCGGTGGACCGGGGACCAGGAATCGATGATCGCCCTCCACGAGCGGTACGCCCGTGAGGCCGCCGCCCAGGGCGCGAAGATCATCGGATTCCAGGAGGTGTTCAACTCCCCCTACTTCTGCCAGGTCCAGGAACCCGAGCACTACCGCTGGGCCGAGGCCGTCCCCGACGGCCCCACCGTCCGCCGGATGCAGGACCTCGCCCGCGAGCTCGGCCTGGTGATCGTCGTCCCCGTCTACGAGGAGGACCAGCCCGGCGTCTACTACAACACCGCCGCCGTCGTCGACGCCGACGGCCGCTACCTCGGCAAGTACCGCAAGCACCACATCCCCCAGGTCAAGGGTTTCTGGGAGAAGTACTACTTCAAGCCCGGCAACCTCGGCTGGCCCGTCTTCGACACCGCCGTCGGCAAGGTCGGCGTCTACATCTGCTACGACCGCCACTTCCCGGAGGGCTGGCGCGCGCTCGGCCTGGCCGGCGCCCAGATCGTCTACAACCCCTCCGCCACCAGCCGCGGCCTCTCCGCCTACCTCTGGCAGCTCGAACAGCCCGCCGCCGCCGTCGCCAACGAGTACTTCGTCGCCGCCATCAACCGCGTCGGCACCGAGGAGTACGGCGACAACGACTTCTACGGCACCTCCTACTTCGTCGACCCGCGCGGCCAGTTCGTCGGCGACGTCGCCTCCGACAAGGAGGAGGAACTCGTCGTCCGCGACCTCGACCTCGGCCTGATCGAACAGGTCCGCCAGCAGTGGGCGTTCTACCGCGACCGCCGCCCCGAGGCCTACGGACCCCTGACCGAGGCGTGAGGAGCAGCCCGATGACCACTCGCGACCCCGGCGAACGCACCGTCGTCCGCGGCGGCCTCGTCATCACCGCCACCGACGAACTCCACGCCGACGTCCTCATCGAGGGCGAACGCATCGCCGCCCTCGCCGCCACCGGCAGCTCCGCCGCCGAGGCCTGGACCGCCGGCACCGTCATCGACGCGACCGGCCACTACGTGATCCCCGGCGGCGTCGACGCCCACACCCACATGGAACTCCCGTTCGGCGGCACCGCGGCCTCCGACACCTTCGAGACCGGCACCCGCGCCGCCGCCTGGGGCGGCACCACCACCATCGTGGACTTCGCCGTCCAGCCCGTCGGCGGCTCCCTGCGCGAGGGCCTCGACGCCTGGCACGCCAAGGCCGACGGCAACTGCGCCGTCGACTACGCCTTCCACACCATCGTCTCCGACGTCAACGACGGCGTGCTCAAGGAGATGGACGCCCTCGTCGACTCCGGCGAGTCCACCTCCTTCAAGCTCTTCATGGCCTACCCCGGCGTCTTCTACAGCGACGACGGCCGGATCCTGCGCGCCATGCAGCGCGGCGCCGCCAACGGCGGGCTGACCATGATGCACGCCGAGAACGGGATCGCCATCGACGTCCTGGTCGAACAGGCCCTCGCCGCCGGCCGGACCGCCCCCCGCTACCACGGCGAGGTCCGGCGGGAACTGCTGGAGGCCGAAGCCACCCACCGCGCCATCAAGCTCGCCCAGGTCGCCGGCAGCCCGCTCTACGTCGTCCACGTCTCCGCCGCCTCGGCGCTCGCCGAACTCACCCGGGCCCGCGACGACGGCCTCAACGTCTTCGGCGAGACCTGCCCGCAGTACCTCTTCCTCTCCACCGACAACCTCGCCGAGGAGGGCGCCGACGGCTTCGAGGGCGCCAAGTACGTGTGCAGCACGCCGCTCCGGCCGCGCGAGCACCAGGACGCGCTCTGGCGCGGGCTGCGCACCAACGACCTCCAGGTGGTCTCCACCGACCACTGCCCGTTCTGCTACGCCGGGCAGAAGGAACTCGGCCGCGGCGACTTCTCGAAGATCCCCAACGGCCTCCCGGGCGTGGAGAACCGGATGGACCTGCTCCACCAGGCCGTCGTGGACGGGCACATCAGCCGGCGCCGCTGGATCGAGATCGCCTGCACCACGCCCGCCCGGATGTTCGGCCTGCACCCGCGCAAGGGCACCGTCGCGCCCGGCGCCGACGCCGACCTGGTCGTCTACGACCCCACGGCCGTGCAGACCGTCTCCGCCACCACCCACCACATGAACGTCGACTACTCGGCCTACGAAGGCCGCCGGCTCACCGGCCGCGCCCGGACGGTGCTCTCCCGCGGCACCGTCGTGCTCGACGACGGCCGGTGGCTCGGCCGGGCCGGCCACGGCACCTTCCTGCGCCGCGACACCTGCCAGTACCTGGTCTGACCCTCCCCGCCCGTCCGCCGCTGCCCGGGGCCGGCCGTCCGCACCCCGGCCGCCCCGCCCCGGGCGGCGGCCCGCGTTCCCTGGAGCCCCCTCATGGACATCGGCCTCGTCCTGCAGACCGACCCGCCCGCCCGCCTGCTCATCGACCGCATGATCCGTGCCGAACAGGCCGGCTTCACCCACGGCTGGACCTTCGACTCCTGCGTCCTCTGGCAGGAGCCCTTCGTCATCTACAGCCGCATCCTCGCCGAGACCACCCGGCTCACCGTCGGCCCGATGGTCACCAACCCCTCCACCCGCACCTGGGAGGTCACCGCCTCCATCTTCGCCACCCTCAACGACATGTACGGCAACCGCACCGTCTGCGGCATCGGCCGCGGCGACTCCGCCATGCGCGTCGCCGGCCGCCACCCCGCCACCCTCGCCCGGCTCTCCGAGGCCATGCACGCCATCAAGGAACTCGCCGAGGGCCGCACCGTCGAGGTCGACGGCACCGAGATGCACCTGCCCTGGGTGGGCGACGGCGGCGCCCTGCCCATCTGGATGGGCGCCTACGGCCCCAAGGCCCTCGCGCTGACCGGCCGCCAGGCCGACGGCTTCATCCTCCAGCTCGCCGACCCCTACCTCACCGAGTTCATGATCAAGGCGGTCCGGCGGGCCGCCGCCGAGGCCGGCCGCGACCCCGACGCCCTCAGCATCTGCGTCGCCGCCCCCGCCTACGTCACCGCCGACGACTCCCCGGCCGCCCTCGCCCACGCCCGCGAACAGTGCCGCTGGTTCGGCGGCATGGTCGGCAACCACGTCGCCGACCTGGTCACCCACTACGGCGAACACTCCGACCTCGTCCCCGACGCCCTCACCGACTACATCAAGGGCCGCCAGGGCTACGACTACAGCCACCACGGCCGCGCGGGGAACCCCGACACCGCCTTCGTCCCCGACGAGATCGTCGACCGCTTCTGCCTCATCGGCCCCGTCGACGCCCAACTCGCCCGCCTGGAACAGCTCCGCTCCCTCGGCGTCGACCAGTTCGCCGTCTACGCCATGCACGACGCCGTCGAAGCCACCATCGACGCCTACGGCACCGACGTCATCCCGCGGCTGCGCCAAGGGGGCCGCCCGTGACCGACACCGCCGCGATAGGGGACGGCGGCACCGGATCCGCCCCGCAGCAGATCCAGCACGCGGACGGCCGGGTCGAGTTGGACCCGGCCGCCGCGGCCCTGCCCGGCAACGGCTTCACCAACGACGACCTGCGCCCGGTCCCGGTGGCCCGCCGCACCTGGACCACCTACAACTTCCTCGCCCTCTGGGTCGGCATGGCCCACAACATCCCCTCCTGGACCCTCGCCTCCGGCCTCGTCGCCCTCGGCATGGACTGGAAACAGGCCGTCCTCACCATCGCCCTCGCCAACCTGATCGTGCTCGTCCCGATGCTGCTCACCAGCAGCATTTCTAAAGTGCAAAGAGCCGCACCTCACCGGGTGCGGGCAGCCGGCGGCATGCCTGTAGCCAGCTCCTCCACGAGGTCGATGAGGCCGTCCAGACTGGTGGACAGCCTGTCGATCATCAACATCATCGCGACGGGATCCGCCGCCGCGAGATCGGTGCTTCGCACCTCGTCAATCTGAGCGCGTGCCAGGCGCACGCGGAGCTGAGCGGCCGTCGACAAGGGTGAGGTTTCGGGTGGTGGTCCTGCGGTGCTCACGGCGCTCCTGCGGCGATGCGAGTGGGGACGGATCGTGTCGAGGTGGAACGGCACGATCGGTGTATGTTGCGGGGGATGAGGGCCGGTTAACAGTCGCTGATGGGAATGGGGGGTCACTGTCTATGGTCCTCATGGGAGTTGTTCGACTTCCCGCCTGGAGTGTTTGAGCGCCTAACGGTGACACGGGTACAGACGATCACTCCATAGGTGTTACTGAGCGGTTATGGCGTGTTCGAATGATGCCTGTATGGCAAGCCGGGCGAGTTGGACATAGCCTGACATTCCTCCCTTGCAATTGCTGCAGATCTGCTGCTGACGCTTGTGCTTGATCACGGCAGGTTAGCTAGATGTGCCGTCCTCCGAAACCCCCGCCTGGCTCCACCACCTGCGACAACAGGTAGGCCGAAGGATCCGGGCAGCCCGGGAAGGGGCAGGACTCTCGCAGGAGGACCTCGCGGAGCGCGCGGAGATCAGCAGGCACACCGTCTACCGGGCCGAGACCGGGTCGCATGCCACGTCAACCGATGCGATCTTGAAGATCGCCCGCGCTTTACAGGTTCCCCCCGCCGATCTGTTCCCGTCCGAGTACCCCTAGAGGCCCCTGGGCACACGTGCAGCCGACGGCTGCGCACTGGCACCGCAGAGGCTTCTCCTGCGGGCTGGTTCTGAGGCTGCCCGGGCATGCCCAGTGCGCGCCGAACTGGCACTCGGCGGAGATGTAGGTGCCATTCGGCCGGTAGTCGAATCGGATCACGATCGGCTTCTCGTTGACCTCTTGGCTGGTCACTGGAGAGCCCCGTCCAGGCACGGGGTGCAGGCGGTCACGGCATATCCGCACCCGCCGAGCGCGGGAGTGTAGACGTGCCCGGCCGGCCGCAGGGTGGTGCCGTCGGTGCTGCAGTTGATGCAGGCCGTGCCGTGGATCTGGCTGTGTGTGGCGAGGATCTCGCGGTCGGGCTGGCCTGGGATGCGGTGGGTGACCCAGGAGGCGCCGAGTGCCCGGCGGATGGCGTTGACGACGGTGGCCAGGTCGTTGAGCCGGTTCAGCGCGTCGGGGGTGGGCGGGACGATCCAGTGGAGTCCGGGCGGAGTGAGGAGTTCGGGGCCGGGGACGGCGAGGTGGCTGCCGTGGGTGAGGTGCCGGCCGGGGGTTCCGGTGAGGTCGGGGCGGTCGGTGACGGGGGTGAGGAGGTAGAGGCGGGGGTCGCGGCGGGTGTCCCAGATGGTGGGGCCGGGCCCGGGCGGGGTGATGTCGAGGACAGCCAGGGTTGCGAGGCCGACCTGCTGAGGAAGGCAGATGGCGTCCCAGTGGATGCCGGCTTGGATGGCGTGGACGGTGTCGTAGGGCGGGAGCCAGAGGGGGAGCATGCGCCTCTCCTTGCGGGTGGGGAGAGGACAGTCTGTGGTGGGTGGTGGGCCGTAACTATCCCAGTTTTGAGATAGTTTCCGGATCTTGGTCTAGGGGTGGAGACCGATCCAGCGGGCGTACGCGTCCACGGTGTGGGTGCCGCCGTGTTTGGCCCGGCCGGACCGCAGGAGCCCGGTGACGGTGTCGCGGACGATCGGGCTGAGGCGTGTCTGCTGCGGAGCCAGGCGGCGCGCCTGGAGAATTTCACGGTGCGCCCGTGCCGGCTTTCCGGTCCACAGGTAGGCGCGGGCGATCTCGGCGTGGTGGTGGGCTGCGCGTGACGCCGCCCAGTCGCGGGGGATCTGCAGGGTGCGGGCCAGTGCGAGAGCCTGGGCGTACCTCATCTGGTCGATCAGCGCGGACACGTGATGCACGCTGACGTTCGTGCCGCCCCAGGAAAGCCACAGCTCGCGGGGGATCTCGCCCGTTCGGGCTGCGATCCGGGCAGCTGCGGCGATGTGCTCCTCGACAGTGTCGGCATCAGCTGCCCTGGCGGCGAGGACTGCCGAGGCGAGGTGCGACTGGCCGGTGACGGCGTCGCGCGTCTGGCCCGGATCGGCCTGGGCAGCGGTAGCTCGGGCGAGCTCGGCCAGGCGCATGCCCACCTTGTAGTTCCCTGCGCGGAGGTGCCCGAGTGACCGGTTGTACTGGCGGACCGCGGCAAGGTTGGCGTCTCCGGCTCGCTCGGCCGCCCACCCGGAGCGGTCGAGGGCCGTCATGGAGAGGTCGTGGTAGCCGAGCTTGGAGGCGATGTCGTAGCCGCACCGGTACAGGATCGCGAGCGTGCGCCAGGGGCCCGTGCTGGTGCTGCTGTGTGCGGCGGTGGTGGCCTCGGTCACGACGGCGGGGAGCTCGCCAGCGACGGTTCGAAGTTCACCTGAGCGGATGAGTGAGGCGAGCTGCTGGGCGTGGCTGTCGATCGCGTGGTGGGGCCGCGGGCGGAGGTCTGGGTCGGCCCCGAGGTCGTGGATGTCCAGGGCCTCGCGAAGGGGTTGGATGAGGCCGTCGAGGTGTTCGCGTCGCAGTTCGTCGATGTAGGGCTGGCCGGTGAGGTCGGGTACCGATACCCCCATGGCCCGGGCGATGGCGGCGAGGACGGTTGACGTCGGCTGCCGGTGGCCTTGTTCGACGTGGGCGAGGTGGCTGGTACTGATGCCGGCGAGCTGGGCGAGGGCCTGTTGGGTGAGGCCGTGGTGGCGCCGCGTGGCGGCGATTCTCTGACCGGTGGTCTGCTCGTCCATGCGCTGAACCTACCGCGCTGTGAGCGGACTTGCGGTCCACCTGGCGCGGCGGGTTGGGTGGCGGCATGACTGGTCGTGTGCTGTATCTGCTGGGGTCTGCTGCTCCCCCTGTGCTGTCGTTCCCGGTAGTAGTCGAGCAGGCTCAGGCTCGGGGGTGGGGGGTGGTGGTGGGGTTGACGCCTACGGCGGCATCGTGGCTGGAGCCGGAGCTGCCGTTGCTGGCGGAGTTGACCGGGTATCCGGTGAAGTCACGGTTCCGTCGTCCGGGCGAGCCGGATCTTCTCCCGCCTGCGGATGCGGTGTTGGTGGCGCCTGCGACGTTGAACACGATCAACAGCATTGCGCTCGGGATCACGCCGTCGTGGGTGGCTGGATTCGCGGCGGAGGCAATTGGCCGGCGGATTCCGATGGCGGTGATGCCCTGCACGAATGAGGCGTTGACGGCTCATCCGCAGATGGGGCGCAGTGTGGAGACGCTGCGGGAGTCTGGGGTGCGGGTGTTGCTGGGGGAAGGGGGGTTCGTGCCGAACCCGCCGGGCACGGGTAACCCGGCTGCCTACCCATGGGCGGTGGCGCTGGACGCAGTTGCTGGCGCCTGAGTAACGATGCGCCCCCGCCCCGGCACGCGGCCGGGCGGGGGCGTTCACATATCCAGTCCTTGCAGGAACGGCCGCACGTCCTCAGGCACCGGCTGCGGCGCCGGCGGCGGCTCCAAGCCAGACGCCCTGATGAAGCCGACCATCGACCGGACCCAGCCCGCCAGGTAGCGGATGCTGTACTCCTGCCCCGCAAGGCGGGCCTTCTGCTGGACTGCCTCCAGCTCCTGCTCATCCAACCGCTTGGCGAGGCGCTCCAGTTCGCGTTCCATACGGTCGGTCACGATGGTGAAGTCGTCCCGCCTCTCCTGGCCGCGCGTCCTCCGGCCGGCCCGGGCTGTGTACACCGTGCCGGCCAGCGTCACTGCAGACACCCCGAGGGCACTCACCGCCGCCCAAGACTCCGCGCTCATCAGTTCTCCGCCCCGTCACCGTGCCTCGGCTCCGGCCACTCGGCAACGATTGCCGCGACCCCGCCAAAGGCGCCCCACACCACGGCGCTTGCCCACCCCCGCGGGTTGCCGTACAACCACCACGACGCCAAACTGCCCAGAGCCCACGGGGCAACTACGAAGTAGATGGCCGGGTAGCCAGGCCAGTCCCGGCCCTGTGGGCGCCACGCGCACAGCATGGCGAGTGCGCCGGCGGTGATCCATGTCCACCCCCAGGCGTGCAGGGGCATGAGGTCGAGGAGGAGCCTTATGCCGCGTGTGTCGGTGGGTGGTTGGACGAGCAGGCTGCAGCCGTATAACAGGGCCATGAGGCCTTTGAGGGAGAGGACCGCGCCGCGGCGGCCCACACGGCGCATGGCCCTGCGGACCGCCGCACGCATCAGACCCCCTTGGCGAGCGACGCCGAGTTCACGACGCCCCACCAGCGGGCCGCGATCCCCTTCACGAGGGACAGGGCCGCGCCCACCCCGCCAGCTCCCGCGGCGTACCACATCGGGCCGTTGAGGGGCTGGGTCACGACGATGCCGGCGATGAAGGACTGCACGAAGGTGGTGAGGACGCGCTCCAGGAGGTCGCGCGCGTAGGCCGACGCGGTCTTGACGATCGTGTCGGCGCTCGGGAGGTCGGGCGTGCTCATGGTCAGGACTCCTTCGGGGTGGGGGCGGGGGTTCCGGCGGTCGTGAGGTGGATCTCGATGCCCGCGATCGCGGCCTGGATCCTGGCGACGAGTTCGTCCGGGTCGACGGGTGTTCCGGCGGCGACCTGCTGGGCGAGGGCGGTGATGGCTGCGCCCTGGGCCGAGAGGAGGGCCTTCAGTTCGGCGAAGGACCGCTCGGTCGCCCGGTCCGATACGTCCTTCCCCGCGACGTACCAGAACGCCTCCAGGTCGCCGTCCTTGGTCCAGTCGTCGCGCAGGTGCGGGAGCTTGTGGGACCAGACCTGGTTGGGGAGAGCGGCGAGGCGGTTGCGGAGCGCGGGGATGACGGCGGCGAGCGGGTGCGTGCCGGGGTCGTCCTGGAGGCCGCCGTAGGCGACGGTCAGCCAGTACAGGGTGGCGTGCGCGGTCATGTCGCGCTCGGCGGCCAGGCGCTGCTGGATCAGCGTGTCGATCTCGGCGAGGCTGGGCATGTCGTCCTCCTCGGACGGTGAGGGCGTCGGCTGCGGACCATTGGCCGTGGTGAAGGTGGGCCACGAGCCGGGGTCTTGGTGGTCGTTCTCGGGCACGTGGGCGTGCGCGTACCAGCCGGCCTGCGTCTCCCAGGTCGCTTCGTCGCGGTGGGAGGAGAAGTCGACGGGCTTGCCCATAGGCCATGTGTCGGGCACGCCCCAGGACAGGACCCAGGCGTTGAGGCGGTCCCAGCCGGCGCACGGGGTGTCGGCGAGCCGGGGATAGACGCGGCCCTGGTAGCGGCAGTAGGGGAAGAAGACCGCTTCGATCTGGATGACCACCGAGCCGGCTCGGTTGGTGCGGGTGCCCCCGGTGCTGTCGACCACGGACTTCGAGCGGGAGTTGGCCGGGTGGAGCTGGGCTACGCGCCCGGTGAACGGGTCCCAGATGATGTGCGGCGCCGAGCCCTGCCCGGAGCCGGTGAAGTAGTTGACCAGCGAATCGAAGCTGACCCAGTCCTGCGGCGCCGAAGCGGTCGCGTTCTTGTCCCAGGTGATGTGCGCGATGGCCTTGGCCGGGCCGCCGTCGGTTGGGGCGTGGTCGCCGATGTCGTGGATCTCTGCCCCGGGCATCCAGAGTTCGGGCATCAGATCACTCTCACAGAGGTCAGTGCCGCTTCCTCCACTGCGGTGCCACCCGCGCCACCTGTGCACCGTGCGTCGCTCACCGGCCTCACATCCCATCCCTGCCGTCGGAGGACTAGTGCGGGCCCGCCGCAGGTCAGGGCCCCAGTCGGTAGCCCTCCAGCCGGACAGGTGCCCGCCCCCACGCCGGGCCCGCACTCCCAGAATCACGCCCCCACAGGAACGGCCCGCAACGCGCTGACCTGCATTTCTACCCGCGTGCGTCGCGGATCGTACGGTCTGCGGCAGCAGCCCGGCGCGCCTCGTCCGCCCCGCTGCCAGCGGGGCCCGGTCATGCGGGCACGGGCCCCGCCGCAATGCCCGCAACGCCCGCTGGAGCCCTACATGCTCGACGCTTTCGGGTGGCTTGCCGACCGCACCGGCTGCGGATACCTCCGGCTGCAGCTCCCCCTCGCCACGCTCGCCGGCCGCGGCCACCAGACGCTGTGCTCCGAGCGGATGAGCGCGGGTCTGCAGACACGGACGCTGCTTGGGCAGAGGATCGTCAACGACAGCCCCTCGGCGGCCTGGCAGAAGCTGTCGCGGGTACCCGCCGGGGAGCGGCCGCGGCTGGTGTACGAGCTGGACGACGACCTGTGGAAGGTCGACAGCAGCAGCCCGATCGCGCACGCCTTCTACTCCCAGCCCGACATCACCAGCCGGCTGGAAGCCAACCTCCGCGCAGCAGACGCCGTCACCGTCACGACCGAGGCCCTCGCCGACGAGGTCCGCCGCTACAACCCCAACGTCGTGGTGATCCCCAACTACCTGCCGGCCTGGCTGCTGGAACACGAGCGTCCCCGGCGCGACGGCACCGTCACCATCGGCTGGGGCGGCTCCGGCACCCACGCCATGGACGTCGCCGAACTCGGCGGCCAGCTCAGGCAGGTCATGCGCCGCAACCCGCAGACCGAGCTGCACCTGATGGGCGCCGACTACTCCCGCGAGATGGGCATCCGGGAACGGGTCAGGGTCACGCCGTGGACGCCGAGCGTGCCGGACTACTGGCGGGCGATCGACTACGACATCATGCTCGCGCCTCTACGTGCGCATCCGTTCAACGCCTCCAAGAGCCCGCTCCGCCCCCTGGAGGCGGCCGCCCTCGGCATCCCCGTCATCGCCTCCGACTACGGGCCATATGCCGAGTTCGTGCGGCACGGCGTGACCGGCTACCTCGTCCGGCGGGACCACGAATGGGGCCGCTATCTCGGCGAGCTCGTCAATGACCCCGCTGCCCGCGCAGAGATGGGCGCCGCGGCCCGCCAGCAGGCTGCCGGCTGGACGATCGAAGGTCACGTAGACGCTTGGGAGGAGGTGCTTCTCGGATGAAGCCTGACCTGGTGGTGCTGGTCCCGACGCGGGGCCGGCCGCAGAATTTGCGAGACCTCTGGGAGTCGCTCACGCAGACCTGCGGCGCGGCGACCGTCCTCGTCGCCTGCGTTGACGAGGACGACCCGCGACTGCCGGAGTACCAGGCCGTCGTCGCTGAAGTACGGGGGGCCGCCGACCTGCCCACGCGAAGGCAGCAGCTCTGGCTCGTGACCGGGCCCCGACTGCGCCTTGGAGGGACACTCAACGCGGTCGCGCCTGTGGTCGCGCCGTCCTGCCCGCGGATCGCCTTCATGGGCGACGACCACCGGCCCCGCACGCTCGGCTGGGACCAGCGGTACATCGACGAGCTGGACCGGCTGGGTACCGGCCTCGTCTACGGCAACGACCTCATCCAGGGCCCCAGCCTTCCGACCCAGGTAGCGATGACTTCGGACATCATCCGGGCCACCGGCCACATGGTGCCGCCGGGGCTCGTACACCTGTGGTGCGACAACGCGTGGCTGGAGCTAGGACGCGCTCTCGACGCGATCACCTACCTGCCCGAGGTCGTCATCGAGCACATGCACCCCATCGCAGGCCGGGCCGAGTGGGACGAGGGCTACGCCGAGTGCAACACGGACGCACGCTCGGACGCCGACCGCGCCGTGTTCGAGCAGTGGCGGGACCAGGACCTCGACCGCTGGGTCCAGCAGATCAAGGAGAACCAGCGTGGCTGAGTACAAGCTCTTCGCTGGCGACGTACCGCACGTCTCCACCGCCGCATTCCATGCCGACCGCGAGCGCGCCCCGCACCTGGAGCAGCCCATCCACCGTCCCCGGCTAGAGAAGGCCGCCGAGCTGGTCCTGGTCGCGGCCGAGCGGCTTCCGGAGGCCGACCGGACGGTGTCCGATCTCGGCTGTGGTGACGGCGGCCTGCTCTCCCTGCTCCAGGCCGCAGGGCTGGCGTGCTGGGGCTACGACTTCCAGCCGTCCAACCGGGCCGGCTGGCAGGAGCGTGGCGTCCGCGCGTTCCCCCTCGACGCGTTCGGCGCAGACAGGAATCTCGTGTCGCCCGGCACGGTTGCCGTGTGCACCGAGGTTCTGGAGCACCTGGCCGACCCGCATGAGGCCGTCCGATGGATCGGCGGTACGGCGAGGTTCCTCGTCGCTTCGTCGCCCTGGAACGAGACTCCCGCGTCCCACGACGAGTGCCACGCCTGGGCTTGGGACCACGACGGCTACCGGGCCCTGATCGAGCAGGGCGGCTATCAGGTGCTGCGGCACGAGACGGTCGGGCAGTTCCAGATCATCCTCGGGGAGCGACGATGAAGGTCCTACTCACCGGCAGCGCAGGCTTCATCGGCCGACATCTCCACCACGCCCTTGAAGGCAGCGGACACCAGGTCACCACGTGTGACCTTCGGCCCGCACACCGCGGCGATGCCCTCGACCTGTTCCGCACCGACCGCACTCGGTACGACTTGGCTATCCACTGCGCAGCCATCATCGGAGGCCGGGCGTCGATCGACGGCAGCCCACTCGGCGTCGGCACCAACCTAGCCCTCGACGCCTGGTTCATGCGCTGGCTCGCCGCATCCAAGACGAGGCGGGCTGTCTACTACTCCAGCAGCGCTGCCTACCCCATCGACCTGCAAGGCGAAGACTCCGGACACCGGCTCCGGGAGGACGACATCGACTTCGCAACGCCCCGACCGCCGGACGCCACGTACGGCCTGGCCAAACTGACCGGCGAGCAGTTGGTGCCCTACGTAGAGGCTGAAGGCTGCCGTGTCCAGGTGCTGCGCCCGATGTCCGGGTACGGCGCGGACCAGAGCCTGGACTACCCGTTCCCCAGTTTCATCGCCCGCGCCCGCCGTGGCGACGACCCGTTCACGATCTGGGGAAGCGGCCGGCAGGTTCGTGACTGGGTCCACATCGACGATGTCGTTGGCGCCACCCTCGCCGCGGTTGACCAGGACATCGAAGGCCCGGCAAACATCGGCACCGGCCGGGCCACCTCGTTCAACGAACTCGCCGAGATGGTGTGCACACAGGCCGGCTACCGGCCCCAGCTCAAGCACATCCTCGACGCGCCCGACGGTGTCCAGTACCGTGTCGCTGACCCGACTCGGTTGCTCTCCTTCTACCAGCCGAAGGTCAGCCTTGAGGAGGGAATCCGTCGTGCACTCAACGACTGACCTCACACCCGGAGTGACCGTCGTCGTCCCGACGCACCCTGCAAGGGTCCGCAACGGGATGACCAAGAGGGCCATCGGCTCGGTCCTCGGCCAGACCCTGCCCGCGGCGGCGATCGTCATCGAGCAGGACTTGGAGCGGTCCGGTGCCGCGGTAACCCGGGACCGGGGGCTGCGGAAGGTCACCACCGAGTGGGTGGCATTCCTCGACAGCGATGACCAGCTCAAGCCCAACCACCTGGCCGACCTCCTGGCCTGCGCCCAGGAGACCGGCGCGGACTACCTGTATAGCTGGTACGAGCCGATAGGATTCGGCTCTGATCCGTTGCCGCATTTCGGAAAGGTCTTCGACCCCGAGCACCCGACGCAGACCACCATCACGACGCTGGTCCGCACCGAACTCGCCCAGGCCGTCGGGTTCCGGGAACCCCCACCCGGGGCGCTGATCGGAGGCGAGCGCTATGGCGAGGACTTCCAGTTCACCGTGGAATGCCTCGGCTTGGGAGCCCGCATTGTTCACCTGCCCCGGCGCACGTGGATCTGGAACTGCCACGGCGCCAACTCCTCGGGCCAACCCGGACGTGGCGACGCCGCCTGACTACCGCCCGCCATGGCCGCCGGCTGGCCGCTCCGCGGCGGCTGCGTTCCTCTCGCGCTCTGCGGCAAGCTCGCTGGTGCGCTCGGCGAGAGCAGCCCGCAGCTGCGCGATGGCGAGTGCCTGGTCGGCATGCATCGCCTGGTACTCGCGCAGCACTGCTTCGAGGGACACGGTCTGCTGCGGCGTGGTCATGAGGGCTCCTATGCGCCGAGGGCTTCGATGAGGATCTGCCGGTAGTCGTACGTGCCAGTGCCGGCGTTGACCATGTGGTAGGGGGTGACGGTCAGGGTCTCGCCGGGGGTGAGGCCGGTGAGTCTGCGGACCATGGTGCCGGGGGCGTTGCTGCCGCCCGTGACGACGAGAGCGCCGGAGAGGGTCTCGGTGTAGTTGGTGCCGGAGCTGGAGCCGACGGCCCGGAACGACGTGAACGTGTTGTTGCTGCTGCTGTTCCGCTGGAGGGTGTAGACGGTCACCTTGACCCGGCCCGACGGCGGGACGGTCAGCGTCCCGGTGAGCGCCCCGGCCACAGTGGCCATGCTCGTGCTCGTGGTGGTACGGGTTGTGGTGTCCTCTGCCATTGAGCTGGTGAGGCTGCTGATGGTGCCGCCGACTGTGACGTTCCCGGTGAGGGTGGATGCCCCGGTGACGGCCAGGGTCGAGTTGAGGTTGACGGCCCCCGCCACGCCGAGGGTGCTGCTGAGTGTTGCTGCGCCGGTGACGGCGAGCGTGGAGTTGAAGGTGACGGCACCAGCGACGGCGAGAGTCGATCCGAGGACCAGCCCGGCCAGGAACGTCGCACCCTCGACAGGAAGCTGCTTCCACGAACCTGACGCCGGTGCGCTGCCGTTGCTGACCCACAGTCGGCCGGTGTCCGACTCGCGGATGCACAGGCCTGCCCACACGGTGGACGGTCGCGTGCTGCTGGTGCAGTCCCGGAAGTTCGCGTTGAGGTCCAGCTTGTCGAGGTTGTTGAGCAGGTCGGTGACGACGTTGACCAGCTCGGACCCATCGGAAGCTGTCTTGTACAGGCCCATACGGGGCGTGGTGGTCGACATCAGACACTCCTCGCGGGGGGCAGGCGCGGGCTGGAGTCCGGGCCATGGGCGTGTGAGGCGCCGGCTACGTCGTCCATGATTTCGGCGACCCGTTCCGGCGCGTTCCGGTGGACTCGAATGGCCGCGAGCGGGTCTGGCTTCCCTCTGTCGGCCGGTGCTTTGATGCCGTCGATGCGACGTCGCTTCTTCACTGCGGCTATGCGGGCCAGGTGCGCGGCCTTTGCGTCGTTCTTGCTCTTGGCCGTGGTGAGGGTCAGCGGTTCGGCTTGGACATCGGCAGGGGTGATGTATGGCTCGTGGAGGATGACGTCGAGGAGAGTCTCGGTGTCGTCCACGTTGATGCCGTATTCGGCGGCCCGCCAGGTGACGGTGTCCTTGGGGAACGCGTGCTGGTGCCGTGACCCGTCGGTGGCTGTCATGACGACGACCCAGTGGGGGACTCCGTTGGCGCTGGTGACTTCGTAGGTCTCGGTGATGGTGTAGATGTCCATGGCTACCTGAAGCTGATGTAGGCGATGCTTGTGGGACCGGTTGCGAATTCGGTGGCGTAGCTGAATCCAGTGGTTGAGAAGCCGTTGACCTGCCACCGGCACAGGGTGCCGTTGCCGTCGTAGTAGGTGCAGACGGGGAGCGTGGTGGTGGACATGGTGGGGCCGTAGGTGACGCTGTGTGTGCCGGACCCTGATGTAAAGTCGATCTTGTCGAAGATCAGCGCCTGATCGGAACTCTGAGCGCCGAACTGCATCCGGCCGACCAGAGTGGCCCTCGTGTCAGACACATTGTGATTCCAGTAGCCGCCGCTCACACCGCTGCTGAAGCTGCCGGAATCCCCGTAAAAGTACGCCCCACTTGGCGTGGTCCCGTAGATGGACCCCGATTGGGCTGAAAGAAACGACCCCGACTCGTGGTTCGTGTATGCCCCTACGGAGTCGGCTATGAATCCGCCCGCTCCGTCGTACCCTGCGAAGTAGGCGCTGTCTGTCATGACGGCCGATACGTAGCTTGTGATTCCGTCCGCGGAGAATCGCCCGAAGTCGATGCGGTCCTCCGCCAGCTTCACCAGGCTGATGCGACCGTTGGTGTGTGTGCCGGACTGCATGCCGATATTGGCCATGCTGCCCGTTCCCCAAGCGTTGATGTAGCCGTAGTCGGTGCCGTCGGTGTTGTAGAACCGGATAGTGGCTTCACCTGAGTTGCTCGGGTTGATAACGATGCGACGGCCTGAGGTGGCGGTGGAGATCTCGCCGACGATGGTGACGTTGCCGGTCGCGGCCTCGGCGTAGAACGTGCGGGTACCGCCCGCGTTGTAGGTACTGATCCCGCTGGCGTTGAGTTCGACGCGGGCCCCGGTGTCCGCGGTCTTGATGCGGGCGCCGACGATCCAGTCCGCGCTGATGGTGCCGGCGGTGACCTTGGTGACGGTCAGGTCGGAGATGTGGGCGTCGTCGATCAGCAGCGCCGTTGCCGATGCGGCGGTCGACGGGGCGCTCTTGTTGCCTGCGATGTCCACGGCGATCACGCGGACGTAGCGGGTGGAGACCTCCTCGACCTGCACGGTGGTGACCACGGGGATCTGGGCCTGGATCATCCCGGAGGTGGCGGAGACCTTGCCCTTCAGGGTGGTCGTGCTCGGTGTGAAATTGGGCTCGTACTCGACATGGACCTCCAGGTGGTGAAGGTCCGACTCCAGGTTGTACGTGCCGCCTGTGGCTTTGCCGAGGGTGTGTGTGACCTGCAGTGCGATCCGGGACCCGGCGACCGATGGGGCGGCCGGCGTGCTGGGCGGGATGTTGTCGGACGTGGCGGTGAACGTCGTCGTCGACGACCAGGACCCCGCGTTGCCGGCCTTGTCGACTGCCCGGATCTGTACGTCGTAGCCGATCCCGGGCGACAGGTCCTGCAACTGCACCGAGTTCGTGCCCCACGCGACGTAGACCGTCTCCCATTGGCCGGTTGGCGCGGCGAACGGTTGCCGCCATTGCTGGAGGTCCTGCCAGCGGACGACGGACAGCTGTGCCCACGTCGCGGGGTAGATGAGGTCGGTGTCGACGGCGTAGCGAATTTCGAAATGATCGCCGTCGAGGACGGTGGAGCCGTCGACGTTGTTCGGCGCGTTCCACGTGATGATGACCCGGGAGCGGGTGAACCCGCGGTTGTCGAGGTACGCCGCCCCTGAGAACGGTGTGACGAACACGGGCACGCCGGGGATCGAGGTGTCTGCGGTCGGTCGGGAGCCGACGGGCTCTGTGCCCGAGTTGGTGAGCTGGCGGGCGAAGTCGCCGACGACGACGGATGTGGCGCCCTGCTGTTCGAAGGCGACGTAGTCGGTGAGGTCTGTCCAGGCGCCGGCCGCGGACCGGTAGGCGACGGTGTGTCCATCGGTCACCGGCCAGGTGGCCTCTGTGACCTGAAGCTTCAGCGGGTTGATGCGCTGGCCGCGGAAGACGACTTCGTTGCTGGTGTCGAGGAGGCCCTTGTCGGGGTCGTACGCCCACACGTAGTCACCGGGTGAGAACGACCCATCGATGTCGTAGTCGAGCGTACTCAGGGTGAGGCCGCGTTGCGGCGACACGAACTGCGACAGGGCCAGCTGCGCCCGCACGCCCGCGTTGACCTGGGACGTGCCGGACTCGGACACCATTCGCGTCAGCTTGACTGTGTTGCCGTGGATGTCCTTGTACGGGTTGAGGACCGGGTTGATGTCCGCGGAGCCGGTGCTGATGGAGGCGCCTTCGCCCTGTGCGAGCAGCACGACGCGGGTGGTGTAGTCCTCGACGTCCTGCCCGTAGTTGAGCTGTCCGGGCAGGGCGCGCAGGGTCATGTCCTGGCCGGCGCCGCGCCGTACGATTGCGCACTCGGGCGTGGTGACGAAGAGGTTGGCCTCGGGGCCGGCGTCGAGCGTGCCAGTGCCGTTCACCCGCCAGGAGACCGGGACGGACGTTGTCGACATGGTCGAGCACACGTAGTTGATCGCCTTGCGGGGGGACTCCCACTGGTGAGTGCCGCTGTAGGTACCGGCCACCGAGTACAGGGTGCCCTCAGTGACGGCTCCGGATGAGGGCAGCAGCCCGCGGATGGCGTTGGCGAACGAGGCGCTCGCGAACTGCGTGCTGTTCTCGATCACCGAGCCTTTGTCGTCCTCGTCGCCCAACCAGGCCGCCATGCCGACGCCGCCGACGGTGACCTTGTCGCCGACGGCTTTGGTGCGCCCGTCGTCCGCGAGTGTCTTGGTGCGCATGACGCCGACGTAGCGGGCTGCTGTCAGCAGGTTGTCGCCGGTGGTGCGGACGTCGACCCGGCCGGGCACGATCGCGACGTGTCCGAACTCGACGAGGGCGTCGAGGACGTCGCGGGGGGTGGTCGGCTTGAGGTCGATGGTCCAGCGGCCTAGGGCGGTGAGGACGTCGGTGACGGGCATCAGCGCCTCACCACATAGGTCGACTCGGCGAGGGCGCCGATGTACTGGTTGCGGAGGTCGATGGCGGCGTCTCCGGACACGGCGGATCCTCCGCCGGCGACGACGCCGAGCCAGAAGTCCAGCGTGGTCGTGGACGCCTTGCTGACACCGCCGTTGGCATGCGCCGTGAAGGACCTGGCGGACCCACAGGCGAACCGGTTGCCGTCGGCGTCGTTTCCGGTGGCGACGACGTAGCCGGACGCCGCCGCGCTGGTGTTGGTCTCCGTGGTGCGCAGGTAGACGGCGAGGGTTGAGGAGGAACCGGACTGCAGGTATCCCTCCAGGATGCGGGAGCCGCGGCGGAGGACGAGGTCGAGCGTGGCCCGGCCGGGAGAGCGGGGCGCTGTGAGCCGTAGGACGCATTGTTCAAGGTCGTTACGGAGGATCGTCGCGGTATCCCATGCGGCGACGTTCGAGCCGCCCACGGTGATGTTCCACAGTTTGGAGTGCCAGGCACTTCCCGTGTAGGCCTGCACGTCGAGGACGCCGGCGGTCGCGGTGGGTGTGACGTTGACGAGGGCGTTCCCGAGTGTCCATCCGGTGACGGGAAGGGGCTGGCTGGTGCCCTCGATCTCGAAGCCGGTGCCGGTGGCGGCGATGGTGTCGTTGATGCGGACCCGGCCGGCCAGGTAGGCGGTGGGGTCGCATCCCCACCGTGGGTTGGCGCCGGTGGGGATGCTGCGGTAGACGGTCATGGTGCCGTCAGCGCCGGTGCGGGTCATGGTGGAGGGGCTGGTCGCGCCGGTGTAATAGGTGGTGTGGCCGATCGGCGGGGCGTGCCAGGTCTCTCCGGTGAGGGAGAAGTCGTTGCTCCTAACCACGCCGGTCAGCCGGGACTGCAAGTCGATCTCCCCTACGGCGCCGAGCCGCTCCAGGCTTGCCTTCCAGGCGGAGGTGACGGTGTCGTTGACGTACTCCCGCAGCGCCGCCGACGAACCCTTCACCGAGTAGTAGCCGTTGCGCTCCGCCTTATCCGTCCACGTCACTGCGACGACACCGCCCTGGTCAAGGGCGAGGACGTTGTCGTGCCGGGCGACAAGCACTGGGCGGGTCAGGGGTGGCGTGGACTCCTGGCCGTCCACGTCGAGGGTGCGCACGTCTCCGCCGGTTTCGGTGACGGTGAACGTCTCCCGGAACGTAGTGCGGCCGAGTTGCAGGGTGCCCCAGGTGCCGGCCATCAGCGGGCCCTCCCTCGGTCGTAGTCACGGAGTGCGTCTTTGATCTCCAGGACGAGGGCGTCGGCGATCCGCCTGCGGTCAGCGGTCGATGCCATGTCGAAGCTCCCGGTGATGTTGATGTTCTGGATCGTGATGCTCGGCGCCGCCTGGGTTGTAGGTACGGAGGGAGCGGCGAGTGCGGGTGCCTGCGCGCCCACGGCGGGTGCCACGAGAGACCCGGGAAGGGCCGGTGAAGCGGTCGCGACCTGCGGACCTGCGATTGCGCCGACCGATGTCCCGGCGATTTCGGCGGTCACACCCTGGAGCTGGCCGCGCAGTGCGGGAAGCTGGCTGCCGATGCCGGTCATGAGGCCGCCCATAATGGCGCGGCCGGCGGGGGTCAGCAGGCTGGCGTCCCGGTCGGCGGGGCCCTTCCAGTCGGGGATCAGGTCGGTGACGGAGTTGAGGAGCCCCTTCAGGTCGTTGATTTTGGAGCGCAGGCCGCCGATCAGACCCTCCAAGATCTTCTTTCCGGTGTTCCAGAGCAGGCTGCCGAGGTCACCGAGGGCGTCAAGGATGTGGCCGGGCAGGTCGCTGAAGAAGTTGGTGATGTCGCCGCGGTGGTTGTACAGCCAGCTGACACCAGCCTGGATGGCATGGCCGAACGCCTCGGTGAGCTTCGTCGCCAAGGTGATGACGGCGTCGTATATCTTTCCGGGCAGCTCGATGAACAGCCTGATCGCCTCGTTGATCATGCCCTTGACGACCTGCTTCGCGGCGTCGAATGCCCCGCTGAAGTCGCCCTGCAGCAGCGCAGTGATCACGTGGATCGCCGGGATCACGATGTTATTGATGTAGGCGGCGAGCTCACCGGCCAGGATCGACGCGAGCTGCCCGATCGTCTGGATGATCGGCAGCAGCACAGGCATCAGCGCACCCAGCAGCGGCCCGATCAGCTGGGCGAGAGCGACGAGCAGCGGCGCCAGCGCCTCGACAACGGAAAGCAGCGCAGTCGACAGCTCGGTGATCGACGGCTGCAGCGCGGTCAGCAACGCACTGAAGACCGGCAGGACATCCGTGATGATCGCCGTGAAAACCTGCATCAGCGGCGGCATCACCTGGGAGGCCAGCGCAGTCAGCACCGGCATCACAGCCGATCCCACAATTCCGGCGATCTGCACGAAAAGCGGCGCCAGCCCCTGAATGGACGCCGTCAGCGCGTTGACCAGCGGCGTTAGGACCGGCAGGGCCGCCGAAATCAGCTGGCCTATCAGCGTGACGACCGGCGCCAGCGCGACCGCCAGCGCCGAGATGGCCTGGCCCGCCGCCGTGAGCACGGGTCCCAGCGCGGTGATGATGGACGACAGGGCCGGGCCAAGCGCCTGGATCAGCGCCTGAACGCCGGGCGCGAGCGCCTGAATGACCGGGCCGAGCGCGGCGAGCGCCTGCCCCAGAAGTGGCGCCGCCGTGCCGGCGAGCTGGTTGAGGGTGGAGAACAGAGTCGTCAGCGCAGCCTGGACCTCCGGCATCGCGGTGACCCGGCGCAGCTCCGCGAACGCGGCGCCGAGCATGCCGAGCGCGTCCCCGCCGGCGGCGCCAACAGCCCCCAGGACATTGCCCAGCGTCCCGAGGACATCGCCGAGGACCCCGCCGAGCTGCTTCACCAGGCCCAGCGCAGAGTTGATCACCTCTGTCAGGCGGCCGGAAGCAAACGACTCGGACAGCCGCGTGCCGAACGATCCGACCGTCTCCCCGATCGCAGTCGTGATCTGCTGGAACGCCGGCGCGGCGGCTGCCGTCAGCTGGCCGAACGCGGTGAGGAGCTGGCCGGGTACCTGCTGCAGGGGGCGCAGCCCGTCGTTGATCCCCGCGAACGCGGCCTTGAGCGTGCCAGTCTTGCTGAGCTGGTCGACGGCGTTCATCGCGCCGAGCGCCATGCTGTTGAGGACGTCGGCCGTGCCGACCATGCCTGCCCGAAGGTCTGGCAGTACCTGGTGCGCCACCGCGGTGAGTGTCGTGCCGAGTCCCTCGAACAGGTGCTGCTGGACGTCCAGGCGCAGCGCTGTCCACTCCGGTCCGAGCGCGCGGACGGCTTCGACGAACTCGCGGGCGGACGGGGCGAGTTTGGCCATGGCGTCGGCGAAGGCGTTCGCCCCGGCGGCTGCCGCAGTGGCCTGCTTCTGGTGGGCGTCGGCGAGGTCTTCCTCGGCGCGCTTCAGTTCCTCCTGAGCTTTGGCGACGCGCTGCGCGCCTTCGACGCCCGCGTCGGCGGCAGCCTGCCGGGCGTCCGCCAGATCCCGCTCCGACCGGGCAACGTCCTCGGTGTTGGACTGGGCGGTGCGAGAGGCCTCCGTGTGGGCGTCCGCCAGCTCGGTCGTGGCATCCCGGGTGTCCTGAGTGGCCTGCGTCAGGTTCTCCTGAGCGGACCGCACGACGTCGGAACCCTCGACGCCGGCCTGTGAGGCGCGTTTCTGCTGCTCCTCCAGCCGCCCGTTCTCCAGCCGCTGCTCGACAAGGGCCTGCTTCGCCTGGTCGTAGGCAAGCTGCGCCTTGTCGACCTGGTCCGCGGTCGCACCCGAGCCGGCCCGCTTCACGTTGGCGAGGTCGACCTCGGCCTCCGCCAAGCGCATGACGTCGGAACGTTCCTGCAGCCGGCCGTCCGCTACCCGGTTGGCGAGGTCCTCCAGGTCCTGTGCGGCCTGCTGGCGTGCGGCCTCCAGGTCCTGCTGCGCCCGCAGCGATTTGGCTTGCGCGTCCGCGAGCTTGCGTTCGGCGTCGGCGACGTCGCGCAGCGCCCGGGCGGACCGGTCGGATGCTTGCTGGCGGGCGTTGGCGAGCGCGAGTTCGGCGTCCCCGACGTCGCGGTTGGCGCGTTCGACACGGCGAGCGGACTCTTCGGTCGCCTGCGCCACAGAGTCCTTGGCGTCCGCGACCCTGCGCTCGGCGGCCTCAATGGCCTTCGCCATTCCGTCGGCCCCGCCACCACCCCCGCCACCTCCGCCGGTCGCCGGGGCGAACGCGGCCTTGAACGCACCGCCGACCCCGCCCAGGCCCACCTTCAGCGTGCCGAGGATCGCACCGAGTGACGCCACCGCAGGTGCGGCCACCGCGGCAGCCGGGCCCATCGAGATGATCGCCTGCCCGAGCGACACCAGTGTCGGGATCGTACCGGCGGCGGACGCCATCAGGACACGCGCACCAGTCGACGCGATCGACAGGCCAGCAGCGGCCCCTCTCCCGCTGTCCCCCGCCGACGTCAGCGACTGCGCCAGGCGGTTGACCTGCCCGATCTGCGACTGGTCGACCCGGACACCGACCTCGGCAGCCTGGGCGCGCTCCACCCGTACGTCGATCTGCGCGGTGCGGCGCCGTGCCAGCCGGTCCAGCAGCGCGCCGGCGACCGCCATCGGCGCGGCCGCGATCTCGGGCTGCATCATCGCCGCCATCGGGCTGGCCAGTTGCCGCAGTCGGGCCTGTACGCCCATGGCGGCGGGCTCGTCCCACACCGGCCGGATCGGCACCTCCACCGGGGTGCGGAGCCGGTCCAGGTGTGCGTCGACGATCTGTGCGGCGGTGGAGTCCCACTCCGGGCGGATCGTGACCTCGATCGTCTCGCGGAGCTGCTCCAGGTGCGCCTGGATCACAGGTGTCGTGGAGGAGTCCCAGTCCGGTTCGACGGGGATCTGTACCGGGTCCTGCAGGGCGTGGATGCGTGCCTCGACGATCGCCGCGGCGGAGGAGTCCCATTCGGGGGCGACGTTCGGCCGGATCGGGGTGTGGAGAGCGGTGAGTCGCGCTTCGACGGTGCTGATGGCGATCTCGTCGAGCTGCGGCGACACGGGGATCTGGATGTCGTCGCCGACCTGGCGGCGCCACCGGTTGATGCGGAACTGCGCGAGCCGGCTGATGCGGGCCGTGATCGGGATTTCGATCGGCTGGGAGACCTGCGCGCTGATTCGCGTGATGCCCTGGTCGAGGCCGGTGGTGCTGACGCGTGCGCCGGTCGACGCTGTGGTGGTGGCCGCGGCGAGGAGTGGCTGCAGGTGGGAGACGTATTCGTCGATCTGCTCTGGCGTCGGCAGCGGCAGGGTCGGGGCGAGGACGACTTGCAGTGGCTCGGCGACGAGTTGCTGCAGGTCGGCGTGGGCCTCGGCGGTGGACACGACGGCCACGACGGGAACGGCCCGCTCGCGGGTGAGTGCGTCGATTTGCGCGCGGGCCTCGGATGTTTCGACGTGGATCTCGATGCGGCGGGACAGTTCGTCGAGGCGGGCGCGGACGGCGCCGTCGTCGAGGGAGGCTTGGACCTGGACGGTGAGCGGCCGGGCCAGGGTGGCGAGTTGGGCGCGTGCGGTGGAGGCGTCGAGCTCGACGATGGCGTCGATGGTGAGCTTGTCGCCCAACAGTTGCCGCTTCGCTGCCTCGTACTTGGACTTGTCCATCGAGACTTCGACGTAGCCCTCGGCCACCCGGAACGCCATCTGTACTCACCTCCTACTCGATCGCTCGTGTCACGCTCACCAGCCCAGGGTGGGTGAGGCGTAGCTCTGTCAGGTCCATCTCCTGGCCGCGCCCCGCCTGCTGCTGGGATGAGCCCGGCTCGGGCCCCGCTCCCTCACGCTGCTGCTCGACGCGCCTGGCCATCACCCCGCCGTAGGCCGCGATCCGCTCACCGAGCCGCACCCACCGGGGGCCGTCCAGGTCGGTCTGGTCGATGCCGTGGATCGCGAGGAAGTCGGACTCCAGGTCAACTTCGTGGTCGGCCATCCACGCGTACCGCTCGAACGACGCCCTGACTGGTTTGGTCCAGGTCAGCTCTTGCCTTTTCCCAGCTCGTCCGCCTGGCCGACCATCAGGCTGACGACTGCGGTGAGGATCTGCTCCAGCTCCGCGGGGCCGACGTCGTCGGACTGCTCCACTGCCGAGTAGGCGTCGGGGCCGAGGATGCGCTCCATCGCTCGCTGGGCGGCGGCCATGTCGCCGACGGTGCGGGCGAGTCGGAGGTATTCCAGGGTGACGCTCTGGCTGACCCTGCGGGGAGCGGTGAACGCCTGGTCGTCGATGTAGAAGAGGGTGACGGTGTCTTCGGTGTCGGTGCTCTGGCGCTTGCTGGTGAGACGGACGGGTTCGAACGGGGCCGCCGGGGCGGGCTCGGCGTTCGGGGTCTTGGGGCGCTTCGGGCTGGTGCGGGTGGCCATGGGTGCTCCGGGAGGGCTGGTTGGGGGGTGGGGCCCGGCGGCGTGGACGGTCGCCGCCGGGGCTGGTCAGGAGGTGGCTTCGGCGATGTGGAGTGGTGCGAGGACCGAGCTGACGTAGTGGGCGCTGAAGGCGGCCTTGAGGACGGTCTGCTTGTCCTTCGTGTAGGCGAGCTCGACCGAGTCGGTGTTGAGGACCTTGCGGACGATGACCCGGCGGCGGAAGCTGTTGGCGCCCCAGCCGTCGAACAGCAACGCGGTGTAGTTCGGCTGTGTTGCTGAGCTGGCGAACGACGGTTCGAAGGTCTTGTAGCCAGCGCCGCTGGCTGCGGTGCCGCCGTTCATGAGCACCGAGAGGTTCTCCAGGGTGGCTTCCGCCAGCGACGTTTCGACGCTCATGTCCCGCTTGGTGAGGCGGCTTCCTGCCCGGTCGACGATCTGGTCGACCTCCAGAGCCGTGTACGTCTGGTCGATCTTCAGGGTGACGCCGTCCATCGTTCCGCCCATGTCCGTCCACGCGGACGCGGCGGGGGTGGCGTTGATGGCGACGTTGGTGTCCGCCGGCTCGGTGGCGCCGAACACGCCCTGGTAGAGGGTTGCGGGGCCGAGGAGCAGGTTGGCGGTGGTCACTGCCATGGGTCAGTCCTCCAGGACACGGTGGGAACGGTGGCCGGGGTGGAGGGGCCCCTGGTGCGGCGGGTCATCGGTAGTCCTCCCGGCGGAGCGGGAAGCAGTGGTGCTGGAACTGCGGGTGGAACTGCAGCGGGATCGTGTGCTCGTTGGGGATGTCCCGGGGGCAGCGGACGGGGCGGGCGCCGGTGATGAGGAATTCCAGCTCAGGCCGGGAGTTGTGGACGAGGACGCGGCCGCGCCACGTCAGCAGCTCCCGGCTGGATTCCCCCTGCAGCGCCCACCGCTCGACCCCGGTCATGACGCGACCTCCACCCAGTTCACGGACAGGCCGAGGTTGATCCGCGCGTACGACGCCTCGTCGTCCGGGACCCGCCGCGGCTCGTACGTCGAGTAGGCGGAGAGGACGCGGGCCCGCGGGAACGTGCCTGGCAGGGTAAGGAGACGCGGGGTGCCCTGGTGGTCCCAGCACGCAGCCTGGATCCGCTCGGCCAGCAGCGTCGCCCGGTTCCACGGCGGCCGGCCCGACGAAGGGGCAACAGCCCAGCAGTCCACCGAGACGACGGGAGAGCGCATCGGCACGTACGGGTCCGCGCTGCCGCCGATCGTGGCGACGGTCACGAACCCGGACGCAGCCCAAGTGCTGTTGTCTCGCGGGAGGGTAGTGGCGGCGATGTCGCCGACAACGCCACGAAGCCAGGCGACGGTGACGAGCTCTGTCGTGGCCCGCAGGATCGTGGTCATCGCAGTGCCCACTGCCGCAGCAGAGCCGGCCGGAGGAACGGGAACGCTGGCGTCCCGGGGTGATTGACCTGGGCAACGGGGTGCGCCGCGCCCTCCCAGTACAGGGCCTTCTTCGTCTTTGGCCGGATGATGTGCGGCCCGGTGCCGTACTCGACGTACCGCCAGTACGAGACATCCGTGCTCACCCGCATGACCAGCCCGTTGACCTCGGAGACGATCGACTGCTTGAGGCGGCCGGTGTTCACCCGCGCCAGGCCCTGGGCGACGGCGGCCATGTCCTGTCCGAGGTGCACCATCACTCGGTGCAGCTCGACGTCCAGATGGGCGTCGGCACTCGGGTCGAGACGCATCGACATGGTCCGCCGTCCTCTCCGGATCGTCGGGTGGGGTGGCCGCCCGGTCTCCCCGGGTTTGGTGGCCGCTTTAGTTGATGAGCTTGAGGTCCAGCCGGAGCATTGGTGTGAAGCCGAGCGCTGCCGGCTGGGTGACGGCGGTGATCTCGTAGATGCGGCCGGTGCGGTCGTCCCGCAGTCGGTCGTCTTCGGTCACGTCGGTGCCGGGCCGGATTCGTGCGACGGCGTAGCGGACGACCCGCGGTGTCGGGTTGTTCGGGGTGGTGATGGTGCGCGAGCCTTCGATCAGGCTGGCGGGGATCCCGGTCTGGCCGTCGGTGCCGGCCTCGGCGGGGAGATCGTAAATATCCTCACAGAGGTCAGTGCCGGTTCCTCGGAGCACGGTGACGGTGGTGGTGGCAATCATCGCGTTCCCGGCATCGGGTGCCACGTCATGTCGTCGTCGGCGCCGTCCCTGAGCGGGTCGAGGCCGTAGTTGCTACTGCCGTCGACGAACGGCGACCGTACGTGAAGGGTGCGGCTGCGCCGCCACGAGAGCCGGTTGATCGCCCTTGCGGCCATCGGCGCGAGCACGACCGCGTCCCCGGTGAGGTTCGCTGAGACGCCGTCCTGGGTGGACGACGTCAGGTCCATTCGCGATTCCAGTCCGGGCTGCTGTGCCGCCCACACGGCTTGGTAGGCGAGGGCCCGGCCGAGCCAGTACAGGTCTCGCGTGCGGATCCTGGCGGTATCGCCGTAGGTTCGGCCGCACATCACCTCAACCGCGGCCTGGGCGGTGAGGATCTGCTGGTCTGTGGCCTCGACGCCGGTGACGGCGAGCACCGTTGCGGTGTCGGTCCATGCCTGAATGGTCATCGCGCGCGGCCTCCGGCCGGGCCCGCCCCCCCCCCCCGGGGCGGTGCGG